>CAJMRZ010000059.1 GCA_905215945.1 uncultured bacterium
CGACGTTTCGGTCGCCGAGCTCACCCTTGGCCTGACCATCGACGTGTTGCGCAAGGTGGGCGCCGCCGATGCCGCCGTCCGCAGCGGCAAGACGAGCGCCGGCCTAATGGGCACCGAGATCCGCGACAAGACCGTGGGTATCGTGGGCTGCGGTAAGATCGGCTGCGCCACGGGTCGCCTCTTTAAGGCCTTTGGCGCCCGCGTGCTGGGATATGCCCGCCACGAGCATCCCGAGGCAGCCGAGGCCGGCATTGAGCAGGTTTCGCTCGAGCAGTTGCTCGCCGAGTCCGATATCGTAAGCCTGCACCTACCTAACAATGACACCACGCGCAAGAGCTTTGGCACCGAGCAGTTCGCCCAGATGAAGGACGGTGCCGTCTTTATCAACTGCGCCCGCGGTGCCATCGTGGATAACGATGCCCTTGCCCAGGCACTCAACGACGATAAGCTCGCCGGTGCCGGCATCGACGTCTTTGATATGGAGCCGCCCATCCCCACCGACTACGCGCTCGTCAACGCCAAGAACTTCACCTTCACGCCACATGTAGGCTTCCTTACGCACGAGGCCATGCAGCGCCGCGCCAAGATTGAGTTCGACAACGTCGTCGCCTACGTCGAGGGTCGCGCGCAAAACGTTTGCGAGCTGTAGTCAAACGAGGGCGGGGCAAAACCTCATCGCAGGCCTACCCCGCCTTCTTTGGTTCAACTAACCTGACCCCTTTGCACCATAGCAAAAAGGGGCAAAGCCATCTGCTGGCTTTGCCCCTTCCTTACCTAAGTTTACTCATCCATAAGGTAGTAGTGACCCAGTGCGTCGGCACCCAGGATGGCGTTTGCGACCATCTCGGGCGTCACCTCAAACGGCATGTTGCACATGGTGTCCTCGGGCGCGCACGCGGCCTCGGCAACAATCATGGCCTGCTCGCGCGTAAGCTCGGCAACGCCAAGTTCCTTCATCGTAACCGGCAGGCCCAGCTCAATGCAGAAGCCCAAGACTTCCTCGAGCTTCTCGGTCGGGGCATCCTCGAGTACCAGCTGGACGATAGTGCCAAAGGCGACCTTCTCGCCGTGATACATGCCGTGGCACTCGGGCAGCATCGTCAGGCCATTGTGGATGGCATGAGCAGCAGCAAGGCCCGAGCTCTCAAAGCCAATGCCGGAGAGCAGCGTGTTTGCCTCGATGATGTGCTCCACGGCAGGCGTCAGCGCACCCTTCTCCAACGCGACCTTGGCCTTCACGCCATCGGCCATAAGCGTCTCGTAGCAGAGCTTGGCGAGTGCCAGACCAGCCATACCGCCCTTGCCGCCGGCGCAAGTGCCACCGTCGGAATCATGCGTCGCCTGGGCCTCAAAGTAGGTTGCGAGCGCATCGCCCATACCGGAAACCGTCAGGCGCACCGGGCTCGCCGCGATAACCGTCGTATCCATCAGGACAATGTTGGGGTTTGCCTTAAGGAACAGGTACTTATCGAACTGGCCGTCATCGGTGTAGAGCACCGAAAGTGCCGAGCACGGTGCATCGGTCGAGGCGATGGTGGGGCAAATGATAACCGGGGACTCCAGGTAATAGGCGACGGCCTTCGCGGTGTCGAGGATCTTGCCGCCACCGACGCCGACGATGATGTCGCAACCGTTGCCGCGAGCGAGCGCAACCAAACGGTCGACCTCGCCCTTGGAGCACTCGCCGTTAAAGTCCTCAAACAGCAGCTCGGCTTTAGCCTCGGCAAAGCCGCCCTCGATCTTGGCACCGACGCGCTTCTTGCCCGAAGGCGTCACGATGACGAGGGCCTTAGCACCGAGCGGCTCGACATAGGAGCCGAGCTTGGCCAGCTCGTCCGGGCCCTGGATGTACTTGCTGGGGCTATTGAAAATTGCAGCCATAACTATCCCATTCTCTAAAAGAAAAAAGAAAGGGGCTCCGTACGGATACGTGCGGAGCCCCTCGTTACGATAACAAGAGTCGATTAGAAATCGATGTCGGTGTCGTAGTAGCAGGCCTTGAGAATCTTCTCGAAGTCGGCAGCCTTGGTCTCACGCGGGTTCTCGGGCGTGCAGGCGTCCTGCTCGGCGTTCGCGGCGATCTCGGGGAGCTTCGCGAGGAACTCCTCCTCGGAAACCATCTGCGGGTTCTCGGCGTCGACCTTCACGCCGCCATTCGCGTAATCCTTGATGGACTGCGGAATGTTGAGCTGGTCGTTGAGGTCGCGAATCTTCTGGACGAGCGCAGCGATGAGCTCCTCGTTGGTCTCGCCGGGAAGGTGCAGGATCTCCTTGGCCACGTAAGCGTAACGCTCGGCAGCACGCGGGTCCTTGGAGTTCCACTGGATGACCTTGCCAAGGTACATAGCGTTAGCAGCACCGTGGATGATGTGACCGTTCTCGAAGGCAGCACCGGTCTTGTGAGCCATGGAGTGGACGATGCCGAGCAGGCCCGAGGAGAAGGCGATACCGGCGATGCACTGAGCCTCGTGCATGTGCTGACGGGCCTCATGGTCGCCAGCATAGGACTTGGGCAGCCACTCGACGATCTCGCGGATGCCGTGCAGAGCGTTGGCGTCGGTGAACATAGAGGCGCAGGTGGAAACGTAGGCCTCCATGCAGTGGGTCAGAGCATCCATGCCGGTGTGAGCGCACAGCTTGGCGGGCATGGTGTAGGTGAGCTCCGGGTCGACGATGGCGACATCAGGGGTGATGTTGAAGTCGGCCAGCGGGTACTTGATGCCCTTGGCGTAGTCGGTGATGACGGAGAAGGCAGTGACCTCGGTAGCGGTGCCGGAGGTAGAGGAAATGGCGCAGAAGTGAGCCTTCTGACGCAGCTCGGGGAAGCTGAACGGCTGGATGATGTTATCGAAGGACTCCTCGGGATACTCGTAGAAGACCCACATGGCCTTAGCGGCATCGATGGGCGAGCCGCCGCCGATGGCGATAATCCAGTCGGGCTCGAACTCGCGCATGGCCTCGGCGCCCTTCATGACCGTCTCGATGGACGGGTCGGACTCGACGCCCTCGAACAGCTTGACCTCGAAACCGCCTTCCTTAAGGTCGTTCTCGACGTCCTGCAGGAACCCGCCGCGGCGCATAGAGCTGCCGCCAGAAACGATGATGGCCTTCTTGCCCTTGAGGTTCTTCACCTCGTGGCGAGCGCCCTCACCAAAGTACAGATCGCGAGGATTGGTAAAACGTCCCATACTGTGCCTCCTAAACAAGCCCCTCTTAGACTTGCGTATATAACGGAGCACCCGATTGGCTCCGTTAGGACCATTTTGTGCGTCGCCGGCGATAGCGACGCAATGTCTAAACGTCTCAACGCTCAGACAAACACTATTTTACCGTTCTGGTTGGTCATTTATTCACCTAAAGCCAACAATGATGAAACGTTTTTTCTATCCCTGAAGACCCTTGTGGGGCATTCATACTCCCAAGCTGGGCAAACGTTTTATCAGGGTTGACCACATATCCCGGGTAGGACTGTGCCCCTCCAAAATGTGCCCCGTTCGCCGCCAAAAATCGACCGTTTGCGGCACCGTAATACCACTCGGTCGTCCAAGGTGCCGACATTTGTGCGACATCCGTCTTCGTGGTGCAAAGGTGCAAGTCCAAGTGCGGCACCCCCGGTGTGCCACATGCGGGTAAACTAGACCTTTATATAGAGACATTTGAACCCTAACCGCAGCAAAGGAGGCCCCATGGCATTCGATCCCATTCAAGAGGATTGCCATCGCCTCGTTCTTGAGGCCTTGCGCCGCGACAATATCCCGCTCACCGACGGCCCCGCCGTCGAGCGTCTGATGGAGCAATTCACCCGCAACCCCGCGCCGCTCATCGTGCACGATCGCGACCGCGCCGGGCACCTCATTGCCAAGGTGGTCGAGGCTGTCGACTACCGCATC
The DNA here is from genome assembly GCA_905215945.1 of uncultured bacterium. Lineage (GTDB taxonomy): Bacteria > Actinomycetota > Coriobacteriia > Coriobacteriales > Coriobacteriaceae > Collinsella. Next base: position 3,891 of record CAJMRZ010000059.1, read on the forward strand.
CCTTTTATCCCCGACGACGCCCAGGCAGAGCAAGAAGAAGCCGCAGCCGAGAACATGCTCCGCGAGGCAGCCGCGCTCGATCCGGCCAACTGGGATGCCCAGCGCATGCTGACGGCCCTCAACGCCGAATCCAACGAGGAATACGTACAGTATCTGGTGTCCAAGTGCGACGAGGTGGAGCACGATTTGGCGCTCAAGATCGCCTCGGCGCAGGACCCCTACGAGCGTGAGGCCGCAGGCGACCTGACCCGCCGTCCCTACCTGCGCTGGCTTGCCGCCTTGGCATCGCGCGCGCTCATTAGCGGCCGCTACCGCATGTCGCTGGATGCCGCGAATCGCAGCCTGGACTTTGCGCCCAACGACCCCGCTGGCGTCCGCCATACCGCGATGCTTGCCATGGCAAAGCTCGAATACCCTGCCGAGGAGCTCAAGCGCTTTCGCTCCGCTCACTCCGTGCCGTACCTCGCGAATACCCCGCTGCGCCGCCGCCCCAAAGATGCAGAGCGCGACTTGGACCCGTGGACGCTCATCGCGCTGATGAGCGCTGCCTGGCGCGAGCTGGACTACGAGGGCGCCGAGCACTATTTGCGCATCCTTGCGCGCTCGTGTCCGCACGCAGCCGAGGCACTCTACTTCCAAACCGAGTTTCCCGATGGCGTCTATGCCCGCGTCAACGTGGGTGCGGGCTCCACTGACGAGCTTGTCCTTGCGCTGTCCGAGGCGACGCCGGTACTGCAGGAGGGCCTGGGCGCCCCCGACAACGCCAGCTTTGCCGCCTGGGTCGCCACCAACGATATCGTGCGTTCCCAAATCGATGAGCGCATCCTGCGGGCGGCCGAGCAAGGTTTGCCGTTTAAGGGAGGAGACCTCTAATGGATCCGAGCGTCTACATCCCCGCCTACCTGGAGCGCGCCTACGTTGCGTCGCACCCCGAACTCACCGATGCAGCACGCGAGCTTGTCCATAACGACGTGAGCGTCAACCCTCATAAGTATGCGCAGACCGAGCATGCCCAGGCACTGCTGTCCTATGCCGGCGTTCATCGCCACCTGCTCGACGAGCTCCATCGCATCGAGGACATGGGCAGCGATGAGGAGTTTGAGCAGACGCGCAATCGCCTGTTCGACGACACGCGCGATGAGCTGCTCAAGATCGTCCGCGTCGATGCGCTGGCCGTCGACGCGCAGCTGCTCGCCATCATCCTGGCCGACACGCCCGTTGACGCCTGCCTGGGTGACCTGATGAAGCTCGAGGCGACCACGGCCGATTACCTGCAGCAAAGCGTGCCCGGGTTCGACATGGAAGCCCCGCACTACTGGGCCAACAAGGTGCTGACAGACAGCGTGACGGCGGCCGATCTCACCGTGAGCGAGCCGGCTCTTATCGGGTGGCTTCATACGCTCGAGGCCATCTCGCAGCTGTGCATGGCGAGCGCCCGCTACCGCGCTGCCGCCAACTACGCCCGCCGCGTCCTTAAGGCAGAAGGCTATCCCACCCGAGCCGCAGGCACCGTGTTGCTCGCCCTCGCTCGTCTGGAAGATCAGGACGGCTTTTTTGCCCTAGCCCACCAGCTCGAGGAAGAGATCGGGGCAGACGCACTCGAGAACTCTCCTTGGTATCTGCTCGCCCGCACGATTCTGCTGTTCAAAACGAACAAGATGCGCCCGGCGACACGCGCGCTGCGCGAGTTTGCTAACCGCTGCGAGGGCGGCGCGTTCTTCTTGCTGAACCCCATGTACCAGACGCCGTACCTTCCCTGCCGGCCCGAGCCACGCGATCCCTGGGATCTTTCGCACCAGGCCGTTTGGGAAGCGGACGGCATTATCTCGGATACCCCCGACTTTGCCCCCTGGGCCAATGCCTGCGAAGACGTATCGCAGCTTGCCCAGGAATTTGCGCGCCGCTACGGCTTTTAGCGACGCGATCGCCCCGACCATGTCATCTATGTTAGGAACGGCTTCATGAACTTCCGCTCATCTCTTGCCTGCACCTCGAGCGATATCGCTCGCTGGGGACTACGCTCTGTCCTCAAACGCCAGGGTGGCGTGCTTCCCGGCCGCATCGCCATGAAAATCGACCCCGAGCTGCTAAGCGACCTCGCGAGCCTGGTCGACCGCAGCGTGGTGATCACCGGCACTAATGGCAAGACCACCACCTCCAACCTCATCGCCGATGCCGTTGCTGCCAGCGGTGCTACCGTGGTGTGCAACCGTGCCGGCAACAATATGGAACCTGGTGTGGTGGGTGCTCTGCTCGAGGCCCGCGGCGGCCTTAAGCACACCAGCAGCGGCAAGCGCGTGGGCGTTTTTGAGTGCGATGAGCTTTACACCGTACGCGTTCTGCCCAAGCTCAAGCCGACGTACTTTGTGCTGCTCAACCTGTTCCGCGACCAGCTAGACCGCTATGGCGAGATCGACCATACCCAAGACGTCATCGCCCATGCGCTGGAGCTCTCTCCGACGACAACGCTCATCTACAACGCCGACGACCCGTTGTGCGCCTCGATTGCCGCGCGCGTTCCCAACGCGAACATTGCCTTTGGCATCGACGGCGCCACCAACACCGAGTCCGACCGTATTAGCGACTCACGTTTTTGCTCACAGTGCAACGCGCCGCTGGAGTATGACTACGTGCAATACGGCCAGCTCGGCGCCTACCATTGCCCCTCGTGCGGCTGGGCCCGCCCTGCGCTTGTCCGTCGCGTGACGGGCGTGGAGTTCGGCTGCGACGGCTATGGTTTTGACCTGGTGTTTGGATCTGATTCCAGCGCGCCAGCCGCACACATCGCCACGCGTTACAACGGCCTGTACATGGTCTACAACGTAGCCGCAGCCTTCTTCGCCGCCCACGAGCTGGGCGTGGACGCGGCGCATCTGCAGCCCACGCTCGATGCCTACATCCCCGCCGGCGGGCGTATGGGCCGCTGGGAGATCGCCGGCCGTACCGTCGAGGCAAACCTGGCCAAAAATCCCGTGGGTTTCGATCGCCAGATTCAGTCCATTAAAACGGCAGGCGGCAGGCTCTGCGCCTTCTTCCTCAACGACAACGATGCCGACGGCCACGATGTATCGTGGATCTACGATGTCGACTTTGAGCGCATCGCCGACACAACGGGACTTGTCGCCTTTGCCGGCGGCACGCGCGCGCACGACATGCAGGTGCGCCTCAAGTACGCCGGCATCGATGCCGCGATTATCTCGGACGTCGCGCAGGCAATTGGCGCCGTTGTGGATGAAGCCGCAGGCGACACTTTCTATGCCGTCGCCAACTACACGGCCTTCCCGCCGCTGGTCAAGGAGCTCGACGGACTGAAGGGCGCCACCGCCGACGCTGTTGCCGGGCGCGCCGTGGCCCGCGCCGATGGCAACACCATCCCTTCCGCCGTCGCGCCGGTCGAGCTTTCGCGCCCGTTGCGCATCGTCTACCTGTATCCCGATGCGCTCAACCTCTACGGCGACGGCGGCAACGTCATCGCCCTCGAGCGCCGCTGCGCCTGGCGTGGCATTCCCGCGCGTGTAGACGAGGTCCGTATGGGCGAAACGCTTGATTTGACCGATGCCGATATCCTCATGATGGGCGGCGGCTCCGACCGCGACCAGCTAGCCGTGGCACACGAGCTGCTCGCCCAAAAAGACAAGGTCGCGGCCTATGTTGAGGGTGGCGGCTCGCTGCTTGCCATCTGTGGCAGCTATCAGCTGCTCGGCCGTTCGTACTATATGGGCGAGGATCGCATCGAGGGTCTGGGGGTCATTGCCGCCGAAACCGTACGCGGCTCCGACCGCCTGATCGGCAACGTAGCCGTCAAAACCGATCTGGCACCTGAGCCCTTTGTGGGATTCGAGAATCACGGTGGCCGCACGCTTTTGGACGCCGAGGCCACGCCGCTCGGAACGTCCGTCGTCGCGGGCACCGGCAACAACGGCGACGATGGCCTTGAGGGTCTGATCTACAAGGGCGTCATTGGCACGTACCTGCACGGGCCGGCGCTGCCCAAGAACCCCGAGCTCGCCGACTGGTTGATCGCCCATGCCCTCGAGCGCCGTGGCGATGCACAGGCCGCCGCCCTGCTGCCGCTCAAGCCCCTCGACGACACCTATGAGCACGCCGCCCACGACGCCGCCATGAAGCTCCTCCCCTAACGCCCCGCCACCACAAAGGGACAGGCACCTTTGTGGTGGTTTTTCAATCTGCCAACGATATGTGAACGGATAAGAAA
>CAJMRZ010000060.1 GCA_905215945.1 uncultured bacterium
TATGCCGCTGCTGGCGAGCCGCTTCGCCGAAAGGGTCACGCGAAGCCTCTGTATGTTGCCGTAATCGGATGTCTTGCCGGAGTGCTGGCGACCGGAGGGGTCGCCTACGCTGTTGTCAATTCCAGTTATTTTGCCTCTGCCTGGGGAAACCATGGCAACGGAGAGTCCGTTACCTGGACAAATGGCGGCTCGTCGGGGACGAAATATACCTACACCAGAGAGTTTGGTGATGGTATCGCGCCCCAAAGCCTGGAGGGTGCAGTCCAGAAGGTCAATCTGTCCGTCGAGGGCAACGGCTATACGCTCGACATTCATGAGATGGCAATCGACGAGAACGGTTGCGGTGCTGTGACGTTTACATTGTCCAATCCGAATGGCGTTAGCTACTACAAGCCGGCGGCAGAGCTTGGCGAACTTGTTCTCTATGGTGAAGAAGAAGGGGGCGTCAGTACACCCAGCATGAACTTCGGCGAGGAATGGGCTGATACACGCTGCACCATTGATAAAGACACATCAAGCGACACGGTCATTAACGGCACGATGTACTTTGCATCTTGGAATCGCGATCGAGATTTACGACATGCGGTCACCTGGAATATCAGTTGGACGGAGGGCAAAGGTGAGGATGCGAAGGTGATCGAGGTATCGACGCCAGAGTTTAACGTCGGAGCGCACGTCGATACAAAGGAGCTCCGCTCCGACGACTCGCCTCTCGAGATCAGCCCGTTTTCCATCCAGACGCACATCGATGATCTGGGCTATGAAGCAGTTGATCATAAACTGACCGTCAGCTACAAGGATGGATCGAAGCAGATTATCGAAGATGACGACGCAGGGGCGTACAATTTCTATGTTTCGATGGCGCGCAATAGCGGAGAGAACATCTGGGTTCCGACAAAACTGATCAATGTCGATCAAGTGGTCTCGGTGACCCTCGAGGGCACGAGATGCACATCAACAGGAGAGACCGAAACAGAAGTACCCTTTACCATCGTCTATTCGTAAGGTCTAGGCCGCTTCCTGCTAGAGGAAGCGGCCATTTTTGCGTTACATGGACGGCTGGAATGGGCACTTGCGCACAGGCGGGGATTCCTTTTATGGAGGCTTTGCGGAAATATGGCTATTTTGGGATACGCCCGGCGGCGTGGTCTGTTGACGGCACAGCTAACGGCACGTATCCTATCGAACTGCGTGTTTCGTAGGGGGATGCTGACCCCTCGATTCAAGCCGTTGCACTTTACAGAAAGCTGGAATCATTCGAGAAGGAGTACGCTTTGCCTACTATTAACCAGCTGGTTCGCCAGGGCCGTCGTTCCGTGCCCAAGAAGTCCAAGAACGCTGCTCTGCAGCACAACTCCCAGAAGCGCGGCGTGTGCACCCGCGTCTTCACCACGAGCCCCAAGAAGCCGAACTCGGCTCTTCGTAAGGTTGCCCGTGTTCGCCTCGTCAACGGCATCGAAGTTACTGCTTACATCCCGGGTGAGGGCCACAACCTGCAGGAGCACTCCATCGTGCTCGTCCGCGGCGGTCGTGTCCGTGACCTCCCTGGTGTCCGTTATCACGTCATCCGTGGCGCCTACGACGCTGCTCCGGTCCAGAACCGTATGCAGGCCCGTTCCAAGTACGGTGCTAAGCGCCCCAAGGCTAAATAAGCCAGATAACGTTTTGATACTTTCGCCGTGTGCCGCCTAAGGGCCGCACGGTAGACACTTAAGGAGATTTCACATGCCGCGTCGTGCAGCAGCTAATCGTCGTGAGGTTCAGCCTGACGCCGTTTACAACAACCGCCTGGTGACTCAGCTCATCAACAAGGTCCTTCTTGACGGCAAGAAGGCCACCGCTGAGCGCATCGTTTACACCGCTTTCGAGATCGTTGCCGAGAAGTCCGAGGGTGGCGACGCTCTCGCTACCTTCAAGAAGGCTATGGACAACGTCAAGCCCACGCTCGAGGTTAAGCCCAAGCGTGTCGGTGGCGCTACCTATCAGGTCCCGATGGAGGTCAACTCCCGTCGTTCCACCGCTCTGGGCATCCGCTGGATCGTCAACTTCTCCCGCGCTCGCAAGGAGAAGACCATGGCCGAGCGTCTCGCCAACGAGATCCTCGACGCCTCCAACGGCCTGGGCGCTTCCGTCAAGAAGCGTGAGGACGTCTTCAAGATGGCCGAGGCCAACCGCGCGTTCTCTCACTATCGTTGGTAAGTTAAGGTAAGGAACTAACATGGCTAAGCCTAAGTACAAGCTTTCCGATACCCGTAACATCGGCATCATGGCCCACATCGATGCCGGTAAGACCACCACGACCGAGCGTATTCTTTACTACACCGGTAAGACCCACAAGATCGGTGAGGTCCATGAGGGCGCTGCCACCATGGACTGGATGGTTCAGGAGCAGGAGCGCGGCGTAACCATTACCTCCGCTGCTACCACGTGCTTCTGGAACAAGGACGGTAAGGACTACCGCATCCAGATCATCGACACCCCGGGCCACGTTGACTTCACCGCCGAGGTCGAGCGCTGCCTGCGCGTCCTCGATGGCGCTGTCGCCGTCTTCGACGCCGTTGCCGGCGTTCAGCCCCAGTCTGAGACCGTTTGGCGTCAGGCTTCTACCTTCAACGTCCCCCGCATCGCCTTCATCAACAAGTATGACCGCGTGGGCGCTGACTTCTTCAACGCTATCGAGACCATGAAGGATCGTCTCGACGCCAACGCCGTGGCCGCTCAGGTCCCGATGGGCGCCGAGGACAACTTCTGGGGCGTCATCGACCTGGTCACCATGACTGCATGGGACTTCAAGGCCGACGAGAAGGGCATGACCTACCCCGAGCCGATGGACGAGATCCCGGCTGAGTTTGCCGACATCGCTGCCACCAAGCGCGAGGAGCTCCTCGACGCTGCTGCCAGCTTTGACGACGAGCTCATGGAGAAGATCCTCATGGAGGAGGACTTCACCGTCGAGGAGCTCAAGGCTGCTCTGCGCAAGGGCGTTCTGGCCAACGAGCTCAACCTCGTCTTCGTGGGCTCCGCCTACAAGAACAAGGGCGTTCAGGAGCTGCTCGACGCTGTCGTCGACTACCTGCCCAGCCCGCTCGACGTTGAGGCCGTCACCGGTACCGATCCGGACACCGGCGAGGAGATCCAGCGTCATCCTTCCTTCGACGAGCCCTTCTCCGGCCTGGTCTTCAAGATCATGACCGACCCGTTCGTCGGTAAGCTCACCTACGTCCGCGTTTACTCCGGCCGCGCCGAGTCCGGCTCCTACGTGGTCAACGCTTCCAACGGTCAGCGCGAGCGTCTCGGCCGCATCCTCGAGATGAACGCCGCCGAGCGTATCGACCGTGACGACGCTGCCGCCGGCGACATCGTCGCTTGCGTCGGCTTCAAGAACTCCACCACCGGCGACACCCTGTGCGCCGAGGGCAAGGAGATCGTCCTCGAGAAGATCGAGTTCGCTAAGCCCGTTATCGACGTTGCCATCGAGCCCAAGACCAAGGCCGAGCAGGACAAGATGTCCCTGGCTCTGACCAAGCTCGCCGAGGAGGACCCGACCTTCCAGGTGTCCACCAACCACGAGACCGGCCAGACCATCATCGCCGGCATGGGCGAGCTGCACCTCGAGATCATCGTCGACCGTCTGCTCCGCGAGTTCAAGGTTGACGCTAACGTCGGTAAGCCCCAGGTTGCCTACCGCGAGACCGCTGGTCACGACGTCGAGAAGGCTGAGGGCAAGTTCGTCCGTCAGTCCGGCGGTCGCGGTCAGTACGGCCACGCCGTCATCAAGCTCGAGAAGATGGAGGAGGGCTTCGGCTACGAGTTCGTCAACGCTATCGTCGGCGGCGTCGTGCCCAAGGAGTACATCCCGTCCATCGACAAGGGCATCCAGGAGGCCCTGAACACCGGTGTTATCGCCGGCTTCCCGGTCCTCGACGTTAAGGTCACCCTGTTCGACGGTTCTTACCACGAGGTCGACTCCTCCGAGGCCGCCTTCAAGATCGCCGGTTCCATGGCTATCAAGGACGCTCTCAAGAAGTCCGATCCGCAGCTGCTCGAGCCGATCATGGCTGTCGAGGTCGAGACCCCCGAGCAGTACATGGGCGACGTTATGGGCAACCTCTCCGGTCGCCGCGGCAAGATCGAGGGCATGGAGGATCGCAAGAACAGCAAGCTCATCCGTGCCAAGGTGCCGCTGGGCGAGATGTTCGGTTACGCTACCGACCTTCGCTCCCAGACCCAGGGCCGTGCATCCTACACGATGCAGTTCGACTCTTATGAGCCCGCGCCCAAGTCCATCGTGGACGAGGTCATGAGCAAGAACGCCTAAGTTCGAGCTCCCTGTTACGTAATCCGCGAGAACATCTCTCGCACTCTTTGGAGGTTTAAGTTGGCTACCCAGAAGATCCGCATTCGCCTCAAGGGCTATGATCACGAGGTCGTCGATCAGTCCGCGAAGCTCATCGTCGAGACCGCTCAGAAGACCGGTGCTCGCGTTTCCGGTCCTGTCCCCCTGCCCACCGAGCGCAACCTGTACACGGTTATCCGCTCGCCGCACGTGAACAAGGACTCCCGTGAGCAGTTCGAGATGCGCACCCACAAGCGCCTCATCGACATCCTCGACCCCACCTCGGGCACCGTTGATTCGCTCATGCGTCTCGACCTCCCCGCTGGCGTCGACATCGACATCAAGCTCTAAGCGATATCGCTCATAGCTTACAGAGCCCCGCTGCCATTACGGTAGCGGGGCTCTTTTGTTTTGCATGATGGGTTTTGACCGCCTGGTAATGCTGCTGAGTAGGTGGCTGCGGCGCCCTATTCGCCCAAGGGGCGCAGCGACGCCTCCTCAAAATGGAAGGATCGCAAGCCGTCTTCTGTTTCGATGCACGCGCGTCCAAAGGTATCGACGGTTTTAAAGATGCCTCGCGCCTGCTCGTCACCGGCAGGGGAGCGGGCGATAACGTGCTTCCCGATCCAATTGAGGTGAGCGATATATTCGTCGTGGACGGGCGCGAGCGGACCGGCGTCTTCTTCCTTGGCGTTGAGGCGCTCTGCCCAGGTATCTACAGCGTCTATAACTGCGTGATAGACCTCATCGAGGAGCATGTCGACAGCAGGAACGTTCTCGTTAAGGTCCGAGAGACCGATTGCCGGCAGGCCGCCATCGGGCACCTCCGTGGGCACATAGTTCACGTTGACGCCGATGCCACAGACCGCAAAGGGGTTGCCTTCGTTATCGCGTGCGGCCTCGACCAGAATGCCGCCGAGTTTGCGTCCTCGCGCGACCAGGTCGTTGGGCCATTTGAGGCCAATCTCGTTTGCAAGACCCTGCTTTTCGAGCGCCTCGAGCACCGCTAGGCCGCTGACGGCGGCAAGGCCAGAGTACTTGGCGGGATCAACACGAGGACGTAGGACAATCGAGAGTAACAGATTGCCGGCGGTTGAATCCCACTTGTGGCCGCGCCGGCCGCGTCCTGCCGTTTGCGCGCGGGCGGCAAGTCCTGTGCCGTGCGGCGCTCCCTGTTTTCCTGCTTCGAGCAGGTCATCGTTGGTCGATCCGGTTACGTCGACTATCGTTAATTTGGCATCCATAACGGCTGCTACCTCCTTAATGAATAAGTGAATAACGCAATGGTGTCGAGAGATAGACACAATGTGAAGCCTTTGTCGCATTTGGACAATTTAATGTTAACACGTCAACAAAGACTGAAATGCGTTATCCTCTCTTGGTCGATGTAAACACGTCAACAACTCAAAGGAGGTTAGTGATGGGTTTCACGATTCTTGGAACGGGCTCGGCGCTTCCTAAGCGCAGTGTTTCCAATGACGAGCTGTCTGAGTTCCTCGATACCTCGGATGAGTGGATTTTTACTCGCACCGGTATCAAGAGCCGCCACGTCTGCACCACCGAGTCACTTGACGACCTTGCCGTAGCGGCGAGTGAGCGGGCACTCCAGGTGTCCGGAATCGACGCGAGCCAGCTGGATCTGATCGTCTGTTCGACGACGACGGGTGACCACCTTGTTCCCGCTGAGGCGTGTGCCGTTGCTGAGCGACTAGGCGCGACGTGCCCTGCCTTCGATGTCTCGGCGGCTTGTGCCGGCTTCGTATTTGCGCTCGATGTCGCCGAGGGCTATATCGCCCGAGGACGAGCCAAGCATGTGCTTGTCGTTGCCGCCGAGCAGATGACGCGCGCGCTCGACTGGACCGACCGTGCCACCTGCGTGCTCTTTGGCGATGGGGCAGGCGCCGCGGTGATTGAGGCCGGGGGAGACAGCCCCCTTGCCGTTGAGCTTTCGACGGCGTCCGACGTCGAGACGTTGCGCGTTCCCGGACTGGTCGGCACCTCGCCGTTTAAGGCCTCCGTAGATAGCGAGAGCGTGCTGTCCATGAATGGCCGCCGTGTGTTCAAGTTCGGCGTCAACGCCATCTGCGACACGGTCCATAAGCTTGCGATCGATGCGGGCATTTTGGTCGAAGACATCGATCATTTTGTATTCCATCAGGCTAACGAACGAATCCTGAGCCAGGCAGTCAAGCGCCTCGGCGTGCCAGGCGAGCGCGTGGTTCGAACGCTGCGCGAGACCGGCAATATTTCGAGCGCCTGTATTCCCTTTGCGCTTGATCGGCTGGCGCGCACCAACGCACTGAATGCGGGCGACACCATCGCCCTCGTTGGATTTGGCGCCGGTCTGGATATAGGTGGCTATCTACTTCGTTGGAAGTAGTCGCACATAGGAAATAAAACGCCCCTAGGGCACAAACAAAGGAGAACTACCATGGCAGATCAGAAGACCTTCGAGCGCGTTTGCGATGTTATCCGCGAGACCGCCGGTCTTGACGATGTCGAGATGAAGCCCGAGTCCACGCTCGAGGAGATTGGTCTCGACAGCCTGGGCACCGTCGAGATCCTCGTCGCCGTTGAGGACGAGTTTGGCATCCAGCTCGATACCGAGGAGAACCCCAAGACGGTCGGCGAGTTCGCCGATACGGTCGAGGCGGCATTGGAGAAGTAGAGATGCTCAAGACTCCTCTCTGCGATCTGCTCGGCATCGAAAAGCCCGTGTTCCAGGGCGGTATGGCCTGGATCGCCGACGCCTCGCTGGCGTCCGCAGTGTCCGAGGCGGGTGGCTTAGGCATCATCGCGGCCATGAACGCCGACGCCAACTGGCTTCGCGACCAGATTCATGAGCTGCGCGCCAAGACGGATAAGCCCTTTGGCGTGAACGTCATGCTCATGAGCCCGTTTGCCGACGAGGTTGCACAGGTCGTGATTGACGAGCGAGTGCCGGTCGTCGTGACGGGCGCCGGCAATCCCGCCAAGTACATGAAGGCGTGGAACGAGGCGGGCATCAAGGTCATCCCGGTCGTTGCCTCGGTGGCGCTGGCGCGCCTCGTGGCACGTCGTGGAGCCACGGCGGTTGTTGCCGAGGGTACCGAATCGGGCGGCCATATTGGCGAGACCTCGACGATGGCACTGGTGCCGCAGGTTGTCGATGCGGTCGATATTCCCGTGGTTGCGGCTGGCGGTATCGCTGATGGCCGCGGCGTGGCGGCCGCCTTTATGCTGGGCGCCGCCGGCGTGCAGGTGGGTACGCGCTTTCTGATCGCAGATGAGTGCACCGTATCGGAGCAGTACAAGGAGATGGTCCTGAAGGCCAACGACACTTCAACGCGTGCGACCGGTCGCTCGACGGGACATCCGGTGCGCGCCCTCAAGAGCCCCTTCACTAACGCGTATGCCAAGAGCGAGGCGGCGGGCGCAAGCTCCGAGGAGCTCGGGGCCATGGGCACGGGCGCCCTTCGCAAGGCCGCCAAGGACGGCAATTACGAAGAGGGTTCGTTTTTGTGTGGACAGATTGCCGGCATGGTCAACGAGTGCCAGAGCGCACGTGAAATCGTTGACGATCTGGTCGATGGCGCCGAGCGCGTCCTGAAGGGTGCGTCCGCATGGGTAGCGTAGCGTTTCTGTTTGCCGGCCAGGGTGCCCAGCACCCCGCGATGGGCGTCGACTTGATCGAGACATCGCCGGCGGCCGCCGAGGTGTTCGCCATTGCCGATGAGGTGCGCCCGGGGACG
>CAJMRZ010000061.1 GCA_905215945.1 uncultured bacterium
GATGCGTGCCACGAGGCAGGCATCGGCGTAATCATGGACTGGGTGCCCGGCGGATTTTGCGCCGACTCCCACGGCCTTGCCACCTTTAACGGTCACATGCTGTTTGAGCACGAGATTCACCCCAACTGGGGCACGCACAAGTTTGACTTCGCCCGCGGCGAGGTCCGCTCCTTCTTGGTCTCCAACGTGCTGTACTGGCTCGAGAACTTCCACGTGGACGGCATTCGCATGGACGGCGTGTCCAGCATGCTGTACCTCAACTTTGGCATCGACGATCCGGGTCAAAAGAAGTTCAACAAGTACGGTACCGAGGAGGACCTGGACGCCAGCGCGTTTATCCGTCAGGTCAACTGTGCCGTGGAGGCCCACTTCCCTGACGTGATGATGATGGCCGAGGAGTCCACCGCGTGGCCGCTCGTGACCTATCCGCCCCAGGACGGCGGCCTGGGCTTCCACTACAAGTGGGACATGGGCTGGATGAACGACACCCTGCACTACATGCAGACCGATTTTCCGTGGCGCCCCGGCAACCACGGGCTGCTCACGTTCTCCATCATGTACGCCTTTACCGAGAACTTCATCTGCCCGCTGAGCCACGACGAGGTCGTGCACGGCAAGTGCTCGCTGATCGGCCGCATGCCGGGCGACTGGTGGCGCCAGTTTGCCGGCCTGCGCACGCTGGCTTTCTACCAAATGACGCACCCCGGTGCCAAGCTCAACTTTATGGGCAACGAGATCGGCCAGTTTATTGAGTGGCGCTACTACGAGTCCATCCAGTGGTTCCTGACCGAGGAGTACGAGACCCACCGTCATCATCAGGCGTTTATCAAGGCGCTCAACCACCTGTACACCGCCGAGCCCGCCCTGTACGAGCGCGGCTACACCGACGACGGCTTTACCTGGATCGACGCGGATAACTCCAAGCAGTCCATCGTGAGCTTTGTGCGCCAGGGTGAGGACGTCGATGACGATCTGGTGATCCTGATTAACTTTGACCCGGCGAGCTACGAGAGCTTCCGCGTGGGCGTGCCGCGCGAGGGTGACTGGGAGGTCATCTTCGATTCCGACCGTCCCGAGTTCGGTGGCAGCGGCTATGCCGGCGAGGAGCCCTACACCTGCTCGAGCGAGCCCTATCCCTGGAACGGGCAGATGGACTCCATCGAGATTAAGGTGCCCGGCTTGGCAGGCGTGGTGCTTAAGCGTCGCGGTCCCAGCAGCTATAAGCCGCCCGTGGTCGAGGAGCCCAAGAATGCGACGCGTAGGCGTGCGTCCTCGGTAAAGTCCAAGACCGCGACTGCTAAGAAGGCCCCGGCCAAGGCGAAGGCAACCAAGTCTGCTGCCAAGCCTGCTTCCAAGACCACGGCCAAGAAGGCAGCCACCAAAAAGGCTGCTCCCAAGGCCAAGGCAGCTGCTGTTAAGGCTCCTGCCAAGAAAGCGTAACAAAGGCGTTACCACTGTAATTACCCGCCCCACGGGGGCGTAGGATACATGTCATAACCGTTCCGGGAGAAACATCCCCGGGGGAAAGGAACGTATGAATAAGATCTTCGACAACAAGCAGGAGTTTACCGAGCTCTATCGCGATGCCGTCATGAGCATCAGCGGCAAGAGCATCGAGGCCGCCAGCGACCTTGACCGCTTTAATGCCCTGGCCAAGCTCGTGGCCGAGAAGGCACGCACCGTTGCCACCAAGAGCGATGCCCGTGCGGCGTCTGAGGGCAAGAAGCGCGTGTACTACTTCTCGATCGAGTTTTTGATCGGCCGCCTGCTCGATAACTACCTGCTCAACTTTGGCGTGCGCGACATGGTCGCCGAGGCGCTCGACGACATGGGCTTTGACCTGTCCGTCATCGAGAACCAGGAGCCCGATCCGGCGCTGGGCAACGGTGGCCTGGGCCGTCTGGCCGCGTGCTTCCTGGATTCCATGGCAGCCGAGGGCATTGCCGGCTACGGCAACGGCATGCGCTACCGCTACGGCCTGTTTAAGCAGGAAATCGTCAACGGCAGCCAGGTCGAGGCCACCGACGAGTGGCTCACCCACGGCTATCCCTGGGAGGTCCGTCGTCAGGATAAGGCCGTGACCATTAAGTTTGGTGGCCGCGTCGAGGGCTTTGAGGAGAATGGCCGCACGTTCTACCGCACGGTGGACACGCAGGACATCCTGGCCGTCCCCTATGACATCCCCGTTGTGGGCTATGCCGGCGAGACCGTCAACAAGCTGCGCGTCTGGGCCGCTGAGCCGGTCGAGGAGCACTTCGATCTGGAGGCCTTCAACCGCGGCGACTACGCCCTGGCCGATGCCGAGCGCGCCGAGGCCGAGGCCATCAGCGCCATCCTCTACCCCAATGACGCCGGCGAGCACGGCCGTCTGCTGCGCCTGAAGCAGGAGTACCTGTTTGTCTCGGCCGGCATCTACAGCCTGCTCGACACCTTTGAGAAGGAGCACGGCGAGAACTGGGAGCTGCTGCCGCAGTTTGTGGCCATCCACACCAACGACACCCACCCCGCCATGTGCGGCCCCGAGCTCATGCGTATCCTCATCGACGAGAAGAAGCTCGAGTGGGACGATGCCTGGAACATCGTGACGCAGGTCGTGAGCTACACCAACCACACCATCCTGCCCGAGGCTCTGGAGAAGTGGCCCATCGGCACGTTCTCCAAGCTCCTCCCCCGCGTGTACCAGATCATCGACGAGATCAGCCGACGTTGGCACGAGTCGTTTGACACCACGCAGGAGGGCTGGCAGGAGCGTCTGCGCCAGACTGCCATCCTGTGGGACGGCGAGATTCGCATGGCCAACCTGTCTGTGATCTGCAGCCATAGCGTCAACGGCGTGGCAAAGATCCACTCCGACATCATCAAGAACATCGTGCTCAAGGACTTCTATGCCTTAACGCCCGAGAAGTTCAACAACAAGACCAACGGCATCTCGCACCGTCGCTTCTTTGCCGAGGCCAACCCCACCTATGCCAAGCTCGTGACCGAGGCCATTGGCGACGGCTGGCTGAAGGACGCCTTTGAGCTGGAAAAGCTCAAGGAGTTCCAGAACGACACCGAGTTCCTGAAGGCCGTGGGTGCCTCCAAGCGCGCCAACAAGGAGCGCCTGGCCGCCTACGTTAAGGCCGAAACCGGTTTGGTCATCGACCCCAACACCGTCTTCGATGTTCAGGTGAAGCGCTTCCACGCCTACAAGCGCCAGCTCATGAACATCATGAAGGTGATGGACATCTACAATCGTCGCATCGCCGATCCCAACTTCCACGTGACGCCGACGACCTTCATCTTTAGCGGCAAGGCAGCCTCGAGCTACACCTTTGCCAAGGAGACCATCCGCCTCATTAACTCCGTGGCCGATGTCATCAACAACGACCCGCGCGTCAATGAGGTCATGAAGGTCTGCTTTATCCCCAACTTCCGTGTGAGCAACGCCCAGCTCATCTACCCCGCCGCCGAGATCTCGGAGCAGATTTCCACCGCTGGCAAGGAGGCCTCGGGCACGTCCAACATGAAGCTCATGATGAACGGCGCCATTACGCTGGGCACCCTCGACGGCGCCAACATCGAGATCGCCGACCTGGCCGGTCGCGAGAACGAGGCCATCTTTGGCCTGACCGCTCCCGAGGTCGAGCAGCTCTGGGCATCCAACAGCTACTTTGCGTGGGATACCCTCAACGGCGACCGCGAGCGCCTGGGCCGCGTGATGGACGAGCTCAAGGACAACACCTTTGCGGGTCTTTCGGGCAACTTCGAGAGCATCTACAACGAGCTCATGAACAACAACGACCCCGACCTGGTCATGGCCGATTTCCGCAGCTACGTGGACGCCTGGGAGAAGCTTACGAACAGCTACGGCGACCAGGAGACCTGGAACCGCAAGGCGCTGCTCAACACCGCCTCCTCGGGCTGGTTCTCGAGCGACCGCACCATTCGCGAGTACCGCGACGAGATCTGGCACGCGTAACGGCGCGCGAGCTCCCCTATGCCAGCACGGCATTACTCGACGGGCGTGACGTCGCGCCGCGCCCGTCGCTAATGGGTTTAGGAACATCGATGACAGAAGGAGAAATCGATGAGTAAGAAAGAATGCATCGCGATGCTCCTCGCAGGAGGACAGGGCAGCCGATTGGGGGCACTCACCCAAAAGATCGCTAAGCCGGCGGTTAGCTTTGGTGGCAAGTTCCGCATTATCGACTTTTCGCTCTCCAACTGCTCCAACTCGGGCATCGACACGGTGGGCGTTCTGACGCAGTATCGCCCCTACCTGCTGCATGCCTATGTGGGCTCCGGCGAGGCGTGGGATCTGGACAGCCGCGACGGCGGCGTGTCGATCCTGCCGCCGTACGAGACGCAGACCGGTGGCGCCTGGTATGCGGGCACGGCCGACGCCATTACGCAGAACCTCGACTACATCAAGGCCAACGACCCCAAGTACGTCCTGATTCTTTCGGGCGATCACCTGTATCGCATGGACTACCGCAAGATGCTCAAGACGCACATTGAGAACAACGCCGACCTCACGGTGAGCGTTATGCCCGTGCCGTGGGAGGAGGCCAGCCGCTTTGGCATCCTGACCACCGACCCCGAGGACGGCCGCATCACCAAGTTCACCGAGAAGCCCGACAAGCCCGATTCGAACCTCGCGTCCATGGGCATCTACATCTTCTCGGCCGACGTGCTGATCGAGGCACTCGAGGAGGACGCTCTGGACCAGCGCTCGAGCCACGACTTTGGCAAGGACATCATCCCCAAGCTGCTCGGTGAGAACAAGCGCCTGTACAGCTACGAGTTCCACGGCTTCTGGAAGGATGTTGGCACCATCGCCAGCTTCCACGAGACCTCGATGGACCTGCTGGGCAACAACCCCGAGTTCGATCTGTTTGACAAGCACTTCCCCATCATGTCCAACATCACCACGCGTCCGCCGCACTACATTGGCCCGGACGGCCGTCTGGACGACTGCCTGGTCTCTAACGGCTGCAAGATCTACGGCACCGCTCGCCACTCGATCCTTTCGACCGATGTCATCATCGAGGAGCGCGCCGTGGTCGAGGACTCCGTGCTGCTGCCGGGTGCGCACGTTAAGAGCGGCGCGCACATCTGCCGCGCTATTTTGGGCGAGAACTCCACGGTCGAAGAGGGCGTGAAGCTCGGCTCTGTCGATACCACCAAGGATACGGCCGTCGTTGGAAATGACGTCGTTATCGGGAAGGGGGAATGATCCGATGATCAATCGCAAGGCCATCGGTTATATCACCGCTAACTACTCTTCGACCTACGGCAGCGTGCTGCTCAAGGACCGCCCCATTGCGTCCGTTCCGTTTTTGGGCCGCTACCGCCTGATCGACTTCCCGCTGTCCAACATGATGAATGCCGGCATCAAGACCGTCGGCGTCGTCATGCCGGGTAACTACCGCTCGCTGATCGACCACGTGGGCTCGGGCAAGGACTGGGGCCTGGACCGCAAGAAGGGCGGCCTGTTCATGGTGCCCGGCAACGCGTATGGCACCACCAAGGGCGGCATGCGCTTCCTGCTGCGCGACATCATCTCCAACAAGACGCTGTTCCAGCGCTCGGACAAGCCCTATGTTGTGATGATGGGCACCAACATCATCTTTAACATGGACCTCAACACCATCATCGAGGCGCACGAGAACTCCGGTGCCCAGATGACCGTGGTGTACTGCAAGGCCACGCGCAACGTAGATGACGAGACCAAGCTGCAGATCAACGAGAACGGCCGTCTGACGGGCGTCAGCGCCGGCGTCGTGGCGACAACGCCTCTATGGACTGCTGCATCGTCAACCGCGAGACGCTGCTCGAGATCATCGACCACTACCAGGCCGCCGACTATCTGGACCTGCTCGAGGCACTCCAGGGCGACTTTGGCAACATCGACGTGTGCAGCTACGAGTACAAGGGCGAGGTCGTGGGCGTGTTTAGCGAGAAGTCGCTGTATCGCCGCAGCATGGACCTGCTCGACCAGACCGTGGCCGACCATCTCTTTGACCCCGAGCGTCCGATCCTGACCAAGGCTCACGACGTGCCGCCTTCGCGCTATGCGACCGGCAGCCACGCATGCAACTCGATCATTTCGGCCGGCTGCATCATCAAGGGCACCGTGCGCAACTCGATCCTGTCGCGCGGCGTTGTGGTTGAGGAAGGCGCTTCGGTGACCAACTCGATCATCAACCAGAGCTGCGTCATCAAGAGCGGCGCCCGTGTTGAGAATGCCATTCTGGACAAGAACAACGTGGTTCCCACCAACACCGAGCTTCGCGGCACGCCCGAGAACATCCTGGTGCTGGGAAAGGCCCCGTTAACTTCTGATATCACCAACGCGAGCTAGCTTTGGCACCGCAACATCGCTCGTAACATGTAGAATAGCCGCCCGGTTTGTGCCAGGCGGCTATTCTCGAATTGCAACATGGGAGACAATATGGCTGATTCCAGCAAAAAGATGCAGATCGTGTTTGCCTCGGCCGAGTGCGCACCGTTTGTGAAGACCGGTGGCCTGGGCGACGTAGCGGGCTCACTGCCAGCGGCGCTTGTACGCGCCGGCGCCGAAGTCATCGTGATGGTGCCCAAGTACGCCACCATCAAGGACGAGTACAAGGCGCAGATGGAGCACTTCTCCGACTTTTACGTGAGCCTGGGCTGGCGCAATGAGTACTGCGGACTCGAGAAGCTCGAGCACGACGGCGTCACCTATATGTTCATCGACAACGAGCACTACTTCGCGCGCGACTATCCGTACGGCTTCTTTGACGACGGCGAGCGTTTTGCGTTCTTCTCCAAGGCCATCACCGAGAGCCTGCAGCACCTGCCCGCCGGCTTTGAGTGCGACATCCTGCACTGCAACGACTGGCAGACGGCGCTGGCGCCCGTGTTTTTGCGCGAGTTCTACCAGGGCCTGCCGCTGTACGACCGCGTCAAGACCGTGTTCTCGATCCACAACGTGGCGTTCCAGGGCCAGTTTAGCGACACCGTGATGGAGGACATCCTGGGTGTGGCGCACATTCCGGCGGCCGCCTCGCAGCTGCGTTGCGACGCCTGCAGCATCAACTACATGCTGGGCGCGCTGCGCTATGCCGACGCCATCACCACGGTGAGCCCCACCTATGCCAACGAGATCCAGACGCCCGAGTTTGGCGAGGGGCTGGACGGCGTGCTGCGTGAGCGTTCGTACGCGCTGCAGGGCATTTTGAACGGCATTGACGTCGCGGGCTTTGACCCGGCGACCGACAAGCGCATTGCCGCCAACTACACCGTGGAGGACCGTTTTGGCAAGGCCGTGTGCAAGGCCAAGCTGCAGGAAGAGATGGGGCTCGAGGTTCGCGACGACCGTCCGCTCATGGTGATGGTCACGCGTCTGACGCGCCAGAAGGGCATGGACCTGGTCATGTACGCGCTCGACCGCATCCTGTCCGGCGGCGTTCAGGTGGCCGTGCTGGGCACCGGCGACCGCGACTACGAGGACGGTCTGCGCTACTTCCAGGACAAGTACCCCGGCACCATGGCCGCGCGCATCGAGTTCGATCCTGCGCTGTCGCAGCGCATGTACGCTGCCGCCGATATGTTCCTGATGCCTTCGAAGTTTGAGCCCTGCGGCCTGTCGCAGATCATCGCCATGCGCTACGGCACCCTGCCCATCGTGCGCGAGACCGGTGGCCTGAAGGACACCGTGCAGCCGTACAACGAGTTTACCGGCGAGGGCACGGGCTTCTCGTTTACCAACTTTAACGGCGATGAGATGGGCGACGCCGTGTTCCGTGCGGCACGCCTGTTCTGGGACAACCGCGATGCCTGGAACAAGCTGGTTACGCAGGCCATGAGCCAGGACTTTAGCTGGACGCGCTCGGCCGACAAGTATCTGGACCTGTACTTCTTTATGCACCCGGAGATTGAGAGGCCGGCGGCTGTTGTCGACGAGCCTGA
>CAJMRZ010000062.1 GCA_905215945.1 uncultured bacterium
GCCCTGTACGATTTTCAGATTTTCCACCACAAAGCAGTCATTGATCCCCAACCAAGCCCGGGCATACTAGCCCCTCATCAACAAAGCGCCCCTCGCGCCCCACCCCTTTCCGCCCCAACGCCACAAGGGCGACGACCTCGAGTAGGTCAACCTGGGAGGGACGAGGGCTTAGTTCCCCAATCTTTCCGCAGGGGGCAAAAAGCCTCGCCGCACGAAGTGCGCAGCGAGGCTTTTTGCATGCCCGAGGACGATTGGGGAACTAAGCCCTCGTCCCTCCCCGGGATATATAGCGAGTCGGAGTACCCTTGCTGTTACTCTGCCTTGCCCACAGAGTTGAGGTTGGTCATGCGGATCTTAACCAGCTCGGTGATCTCACGCATGCCCTCCTTGGCCGGCTTCTTGGGATCGAAGCAGGCGGGGTTCTCGGCCATGTAGGCCATGAAGCCCTTGGTGTAGGCCTGACGCAGCTCGGTGGCGTAGTTAACCTTGCAGATGCCGTTCTTCACAGCCTCGGCAACCTGCTCATCGGGCACACCAGAGGTGCCGTGCAGGACCAGCGGCACGTCGACGGCGTCGCGGATGGCCTTGACCACGGACTGCTCGATGTGCGGATCGCTCGTGTACACACCGTGGCTGGTGCCAACGCCAATTGCGAGGGAGGTGCAGCCGGTGCGCTCGACGAACTCCTTGGCCTCGGCCGGATCGGTGTAGGGGCTCTCGCCCTCAACCGCGGGACCGTCGTCCTCCTTGCCGCCAACCTTGCCGAGCTCAGCCTCGACGGGCACGCCCATGGCGCGGCCAGCATCGGCGACGGACTTGGTCAGGGCGATGTTGTCCTCGAAGGACTCGTGCGAACCGTCGATCATGACAGAGGTGTAGCCAGTGCGGAAAGCCTGCATGCAGCGGTCATAGCCATCGCCGTGATCGAGGTGCAGAGCGACGGGCACGGAAGCGCGCTCGGCGGCAGCCTTGACCATGCCGTAGAAGTAGTCCAGACCAGCGGTCTTGATGGTGCCCGGGGTGGTCTGCATGATGACGGGGGACTTGGTCTCCTCGGCAGCGGCCAGAACGGCCATAACAAACTCGAGGTTCTCGACGTTGAAAGCGCCAACAGCGTAGTGGCCGGCCTGAGCGTCCTTGAGCATCTTTTCGGTGGTAACAAGTGCCATGAGCGTTTGCTCCTCTCCCTCGCCCGCATCTGGACATCGGGCGTAGTTGTTCACAAGGCGTTTTACCTTGCGTTTTACTGCGCTCATTGTATGAAATTCAGCGGCTTTACACGCGCGAGATATTGAGCCCATGCAGGTCAATACAGTCGTTTTTGAAAAGTAAACGGAAGGAATTTGAGCCGAGTGGACATGTTCGATATTGAATTTTGAGCGTTCAGCGTCTTTCTTTTATAGAAAAGATAAGTAATCGAAAGGTGTTTTCTTACTCAAAAAGAAAATGAACGAAAATAGAGTCAACACAATTCCTGCAAATTTAGCCGAGAATGGAGCAAGCATGGCCCATGCAACAACCCGAGCTTTTGCCGACGAACGTCGCGCCGCCATCATGGAGATGCTCGAACATAACGCCTCCGTTCAGGTAGCGGAAATCGCCCAGACCTTTGGCGTGTCCTCCGTCACCGCCCGCGCCGACCTGGACGCGCTCGCCGAAGCAGGCAAGCTGCGCCGCACGCACGGCGGTGCCGTCTCGCTCCACAAACGCCTGACCGTCTCCACGCAGGATCGCCGCATCAATGTCAACGTCGCTGCCAAGCAGGCCATCGCGCAAAGCGCCATTGCGCTCGTCAATGACGGCGACACGCTGCTCGTCGACTCGGGCACCACCGCGCTCGAGTTTGTCCGGCTCCTCGACCAGCGCAACGGCATCACCGTCATCACGGCAGACATTACCATTGCCGATTACATCGACGAGAGCATGCCCTCGGTCGATGTCGTCATGCTGGGCGGGGCGCTGCGCAAAGGCCATCGTTATTTGTACGGGCCGCTCACTATGCAGGCGCTCCAAATGGTCCATGCCGATCTGGCCGTCATGTGCCCCGGCGCCTTTGTCTCCAGCTGCGGCTTTACGACCGACTTTCCCCAGATGGCCGAGACCAAAACGGCGATGATCGCCGCGGCCCATCAAAGCGTCGCCCTCATGGACGCCAGCAAGGTTAACGGACGCGGCATGTACCGCTTTGCTGAGCTTGCCGATGTCGACACCATCGTGATGGACCGTGACCCCGATCATGCCGTCGCCACCTCAATCGCCGAGGCCGCCGACAGCGCACGTCCAGCCCTCATCATCGCCGGCGCTTAAACAAAACCCACCACAAAGGTGCCTGTCCCCTTTGTGGTGGCTGTGATGGTTGAGCGTCAAAAGTGAACGTGTCGCTACTTGGAAAGCTCGTCGGCGAGGACCTCGATCTGAGCGCGCGAGGCGTCGTTGAGCGAGCCCAGCACAGTCACCTTGTTCTGCGTCAGGGTGATGTCCTTCATGCCCTCGAGCTCCTTGGTCATAACCTTGGCAGCTGCGGGCGCCCAGGAACCGGACTCGACAAGCGCCACGGTGCGGTTCTGGTAGGCATGCTCGGCGAGCGTGTGGATGAAGGTGCTCATGCACGGGAAGATCTCGCCCTGATAGGTAATGGAGGCGAGTACCAGACGGTCGTAGCGGAACGCATCCTCAACGGCCTCGGCCATGTCGTCGCGAGCCAGGTCAAAGACGGAGACCTTCTGGCCGCGAGCCTCGAGCGCAGATGCGAGCTCCTCGACGGCAGCTTTCAGATGGCCATACACGCTCGCATAGGCGATCGTGATGCCCTCGTCCTCGGGCTGATAGCTCGACCAGGTGTTATAGGTGTCGAGGTAGTAGCCCAGGTTCTCGGTCAGCACGGGGCCGTGGAGCGGGCAGATGATCTGAATATCCAGGTCGGCGGCCTTCTTGAGAACGGCCTGCACGAACTTGCCGAACTTACCGACGATGCCAAAGTAGTAGCGGCGAGCCTCGCAAGCCCAGCCCTCGGGATCCTCGATGTCGTTGGCGCCAAACTTGCCAAAGCCGTCGGCACTAAAGAGCACCTTGTCGGTGGACTCGTAGGAGAAAATCACCTCGGGCCAGTGAACGTTGGGGGCGCCGATAAAGGTCAGGCTGTGGCCGCCCAGATCGAGCACATCGCCCTCTTTGACGACCATTTTGCGCTCGGGGAAATCGGTGCCAAAGTAGTTGACCATCATGCGGAAAGCACCCATGCTGGCCACGATCTGCGCCTGGGGATAGCGCTCCATAAAGGCAGCGATACCGGCGGAGTGATCGGGCTCCATGTGATGGACGACCAGGTAGTCGGGCGTACGGCCATCGAGCACGGCCTCGAGGTTGCCGAGCCACTCGTCGACAAAGCCAGCGTCGACCGAATCGGCGACAGCGATTTTATCGCCCAAGATAACGTAGCTGTTGTATGCCATACCGTTCTCGGACACGTCGTACTGGCCCTCGAACAGGTCAATGTCGTGATCGTTAACGCCAATGTAGCGGATATCCTTGGTGATCTCCATCAGGCAAAGCCTCCTAGATAGACAAAAGAACCCGTCTATCATAACACTCGGCTGCATAGCCACGGCTATCCGCCAGCATCCTTATCGATTGTTGTTGAGGCGGAATATACCGCCGTTGACCTGCACAAACTATGAGCGTGGTATCGCCGTGCTATGTCGAATAATGAGCTGGCCGGGAATACGGATGGCAACGGTTTTGCCCGCCGTACCCGCCTCGGGAACCGCATGCTCAAACACCTCGCGTCCGCGCTGATGTAGATCGAATCGCACGGTCGTGAGCTCGTTGTGTGCCACAAAATCATCGAGCGAATCGTCGACGCCCACCACGCTCACGTCCTCGGGCACGCGCAGGCCGCTATCACGCAGCGCGGCAATCGCGCCATTTGCCATCTGATCGTTTGCCGCATAGATCGCCGTCATGGTGTGATCGTGCTCGGCCAGATACCTGCCGGCTTCGTAACCGCTGTTGGCAGACCAGTCGCCCTCGAGCGGCTCTGCCGGCTCGATGTGTTTACGCTCGAGCGCATCCTGCCAACCGGCGCGACGAAATTGCTCGTCGACCGAGAACGACGGGCCGCCGATATAGCGAATCTGCTCGTGCCCCAGCTCAAACAGGTGATCCATAAGCAATAGCGAGCAGCCGTAATGGTCGGAATCGACCGTGGTCACCCGCGGGTGCGCGTACATGGTAACGATGACCGTGCCAATGCCCGGCAGTGGATCAAACGTCTCAAAATCGGGCGCCATGCGGCTCATGCCGATGATGATGCCGTCCACCGGCAATGCGGCCATACGACGCGTGGCCTCGGCAAGCGAAAACTCCTCGGTCTTGGACATCTCGACCAACGTGATGGCGCAATTATGCTCGCGAGCAGCGCTGGCGATGCCGTCGATCATTGAGAGGTTGCCAAACTTGGTGACATCGTTGACGCACAGGCCGACCGAATGGTAGCGACCGTCGCGCAGCGAGCGACCGGCATAACTCGGACGAAAGCCGAGCTCTTGCATAGCGGCCTGCACGCGCTGGCGCGTCTGCTCGTTAACGTTGGGCAAGCCGTTGGCGACGCGCGAAACCGTCTGCTGCGAAACGCCGGCAGCGCGGGCGACGTCGGCCATGGAGACCGGACGCGAACTGGTATCGTTGGACGGGCGCCTTGCCACAGGATCACCTTCACCCTTGCGAGATTTGAATAGCGTGAATGCCGGCCCGGGCAGAAATACATCCCGCGCCGAGGCCCGCTATCGTCGGACGCATGTTAACGTACTCTACTTTTTCTATCTGCATCTCTTCTGCTTTATAAGTCCATACGGCAGTACCGTTCACGGCTGAATTTCTACCGATTACCAGATTCTCAAAAAGTGACAAGCGATGTGTTATGAGTACGTTAACATAGCCCGTAGCGTGCGGTATCGTGAATACTTGGTTCATGCCGCTTCAAGTTGTTAACGTACTCATAACGACGCAAAACCCACCCGGGCGCGCCAAGGAAAGGACTCCCATGACCACCCCCGACGAAAAGACATTCGCCACGCTCACCAAGCTGTTCGAGGAGGAGTTTGGCCCCATCGGCGACCGCCAGGTGCTCTACGTGCACGCGCCCGGCCGTTCCGAGATCAGCGGCAACCACACCGACCACGAGGGTGGCCACGTTATCGCCGGCTCGCTCGATGTCGCCGTCGACGGCATCGCCGTGGCAACCGATTCCAACAAGGTTCGCGTAGCCGACGAGGGCTATCCCACGTTTGAAATCGCGCTCGACACGCTAGACGTTCAGGAGTCCGAGAAGGGCACGTCCGCAAGCCTCGTCCGCGGCATGGCCCACGAGATCGCAGCGCTTGGTGTTGAGCCCCAGGGCTTCGACTTCGCCTTCACCTGCTCTGTCCCCTCGGGCGGCGGCCTTTCCAGCTCCGCTGCTGTCGAGGCGGCATACGGTCGCGCCATGGAGACGCTCTGGGGCGCACCCGCCATCGAGCCCGTCGCGCTCGCCCAGATGAGCCAGCGCACCGAGAACAACTATTACGGCAAGCCCTGCGGTCTGATGGACCAGGCCGCTGTGTGCCTGGGCGGCCTTGCCTACATGGACTTTGAGGACCAGGCTCAGCCTAAAACCCAGAAGCTCGAACTCAACTTTGAGGATCACGGCTATGCGCTCGTGCTCGTTAAGGTCGGTGCCGACCACGTGGCCGCCACCGACGATTACGCTGCCGTTCCGCGCGAGATGCAAGACGTCGCCGCCGAGTTTGGCAAGGCACGTCTGTGCGAGGTCGATGTTGCCGATTTTGACGCCAAGCTCCCCGAGCTGCGCGCCAAGCTGGGCGACCGCGCCTGCCTGCGCGCCGTTCACTACTGGTACGAGAATGGCCTGGTCGATAAGCGCTGGGCGGCCCTGAACGCCGGCGACATCGATCAGTTCCTGGTCCTGACGCGCGAGTCCGGCGCCAGCTCTGCCATGTACCTGCAGAATGTCGTTGCCAAGCTGGGCTCCGAGCAGCCTTCCATGTATGCCCTGGCGCTGGCCGAGCACGTGCTCGACGGCCGTGGCGCCGTCCGTATCCACGGTGGCGGCTTTGGTGGCACCATCCAGGCTTTCGTGCCGCTCGACCTGATCGACACCTTTATTACCAAGATGAACGGCTGGCTGGGCGAGGGCTCTGCCCGTCACTACGCAATTTCTGACAAGGGGGCTTACGCGGCATGGCTGTAATGACCGACGTGCGCGAGGCCGCGCAGAACCTGATCGAATACGCTATCCACCGATCGATGATCGGCCAGGACGATCGCATCTGGGCGTATAACACCATTCTCGAGTGCATCGGTGCTACGGGCCCGGCGCTCGACATGGCCTGGGCGCTCCAGGTCGAGAAACTCTCGCTCTTGCACCCCGATACCCTGCCCAACTTTGACCTTGAAGACACACTTGCCGCGCTTGCCGAGGCGGCTGTTGCCAACGGTGCTGCCGAGGACACGGTATCGGGCCGCGACCGCATCGCCATGCGCATCATGGGCGTGCTGATGCCGAGGCCTTCGGTTGTAAACGAGGAATTCAACGGCCGTATGGGCGTCAACGAGCCCCGCGCCGCGACCGACTGGTTCTACGGCCTGTGCTGCGACGCCGGCTACGTGCGCCGTGCCGCCATCGCGCGCAACATCAAATGGAGCACCCCCACCAACTGGGGCGATCTTGAGATCACCATCAACCTGTCCAAGCCCGAGAAGGACCCGCGCGATATTGCCGCAGCCGGTGCCGCCAAAAACACGGGCGAGAAGTATCCCGCCTGTCAGCTGTGCATCGAAAACGAGGGCTACCCCGGACGCTCCGCCGCAGCCGACGGCGGCGCTCACCCCGCCCGCCAGAATCTGCGCGTTATCCCCATCCAGCTCGACGGCGAGCGCTGGGGCTTCCAGTACAGCCCGTACGCGTACTTTAACGAGCACTGCATTGCCATGAGCTCCGAGCATCGTCCGATGCACGTCGACCGCAAGGGCCTGACCTGCCTGCTCGACTTTGTGGACCTGTTCCCGCATTACTTCATCGGCTCTAACGCCGACCTGCCCATCGTGGGCGGCTCGATCTTGTCGCACGACCACTTCCAGGGCGGCGCGCACGAGTTCCCCATGATGCATGCCACCGAAGTCTCGCAGTTTAACGTGCCCGGCTTTGACCAGGTCAGCGGTTCCGTGTTGCAGTGGCCGCTTTCGGTGCTGCGGCTGCGCTCGCACGACCGCGCCCAGCTGCTCGACGCCGCCGAGAAGATTATCCTCGCCTGGCGCGAGTGGACCGATGAGTCGGTGGGCGTCATCGCGCACACAGCCGACGGCGTGGCGCACAACACCGTGACGCCCGTCATCCGCCGCGTCGACTCCCGCGGCAATGCCGGCGGCGAAATCTACGAGGCCTACCTGGCGCTTCGCTGCAACATCACGACCGACGAGCATCCGCTGGGCGTATTCCACCCGCATGCTGAGTACCACCACATCAAGAAGGAGAACATCGGCCTGATCGAGGTCATGGGCCTTGCCATTCTTCCGCCGCGCCTGGTTCCCGAGCTTGGCGCTGTCCGTGAGCATCTGCTGGCAGCCAAGGTCGATGCCAGCTACGACCTTGCCGGTGCGCTCGAGGGCGATGATCTTTGCCGCAGCCACGCCGCATGGGCTGAGGACGTCTTTGCCCGCCGCGCCGACGAGCTTACGGCAGACAACGCCATCGATATCCTGCACGAGGAGGTCGGCGTGGTGTTTGGCCACGTGCTCGACAACGCCGGCGTCTTTAAGTGGGACGAGGCAGGACGCGCCGCCCAACAGCGCTTTATCGACTCGCTATAGCATGCGAGCTCGAACGCACGCACTCAACAAATAGCGTCTACACGACAACGGCG
>CAJMRZ010000063.1 GCA_905215945.1 uncultured bacterium
GCGTTGATGTTGAAGAAGCCGCCGTCCTCCCCCGCCGCAACCGTAACGATCACGGGAATGTACTCGCTGTCGAGCAAGCGCTCGATATAGTCGGTGTTGACGTGCGTGACTTTACCCACGCGACCGAGCTCGGGGTCGAGCGGCTCGGCGATGAGCGTGCCAGCATCGCTGCCCGACACGCCCACGGCCAGGTTGCCGTGGTGGTTGATGGCGGCAACCAGCTCCTGGTTAACCTTGCCGCCCAGCACCTCGCGCACGATATCCATAGTCGCCGGCGTGGTCACGCGCTGGCCGTTCTTAAACTCGACGGGAATATCGTAATGGCTCAGCGCCTCGTTGATAGCCTTGCCGCCACCATGCACGATGACGGGACGCATACCGATGATCTTGAGCAGGACGATGTCGCTCATCACGTCGCGGCGCAGCTGCTCGTCGACCATGGCGGCTCCGCCATATTTGATAACAACCGTCTTGCCGGTCAGGTTCTTAATCCACGGCAGCGCTTCGAACAGCAGCTGCGCGGTTGCTTCGTTGGATTCGCTCGATCGACAATCGCGTGCGAATTTCATAATCTGCCTCATCTTTCGTATCGTTATCGCGCCGTGCTCCGCTGTCCGCAATCGCGGCAAGATGCGCAGCGTGCCTGGAATCTAGGAACGGTAGTCGCCGTTGATGGAGATGTACTCATGCGTGAGGTCGCAGGTCCACACGGTCGTTGCCGCGTCGCCTGCGCCCAGGTCGGCCGAGATCACGATCTCGGGCGCCTCGAAACGTCGTAGAGCCTCGTCCTCGTCAAAGGGAACAGTCAGACCGTCGCGACAGACAGGCATGCCCATCATGTCGATGGAAACGTCTTCCTGATTAAACTTCACGCCGCACTTACCGAGCGCCATGGCAACGCGGCCCCAATTGCAGTCATGGCCGGCGATGCAGGTCTTAACGAGCGGCGAGTTGGCAACGGCACGGGCGGCGATATCGGCCTCCTCGTCGTTAGCGGCGCCGGTAACGTTGACCGTAACAAGCTTGGATGCGCCCTCACCATCGGCGGCGATATTGCGCGCCAGGCTCTCGCACACCTCGTGCACGGCAAATGCCAACTCGTCAAAAGCATCGGAGCCCTCGACGATAGGCTCGGCATCTGCGGCAGCGGCGCCGGAGGCAAGCATGATGCAGGTGTCGTTGGTCGAGGTGTCGGAATCGACCGTTACCTTGTTAAAGGTCTGCTTGACGGTCGAGAGCAGCAGGGCATGAAGTGCCGCAGGCTCGACGGGGGCATCGGTAGTAATGACCGCGATCATGGTGGCCATATTGGGCATGATCATGCCCGAGCCCTTGCACATTCCGCCTACCGTATAGACATTGCCCGCATGACCCGCAGCCTCACTGACGTAGGACACGGCGTACTCCTTGGAGTGCGTGTCGGTCGTCATGATGGCGCGAGCGGCATCGGCGCCACCGTGGGCGGAGAGCGCCTCGTAGGCAGCAGGAATGGCGGTCTCAAACGTGTCGATCGGCAGAATCTGGCCAATCATACCCGTGGAGGCAATCAGAATCTGCTGAGGCTCGCAGCCGATGACCTGCGATGCGATGCTGCACGTCTCGCGCGCGCATGCAAGGCCGGTCTCACCCGTGGCGGCGTTGGCATTGCCAGAGTTGACCGAAACGCCGGCGATGATACCGTAACCCTTGTCGGCACCGCCCAGGTTGGCACGGCTCACCTGCACGGGCGCCGCGCAAAAGCGATTGGTGGTAAACACGCCAGCACCGGGACAGGGTTTATCGGGCACGACGAGCGCGTAATCCAGACGCTCGGGGTTCTTGCGGAACCCAGCGTGGATGCCCGCAGCTTTAAAACCAGCCGCAGCCGTAACGCCACCCTCGACGGCGCGAATCTTGATATCAAACAGCTCGGTATTCATCGTCTTTATGACTCCTTATGTCAAACAAAAAACGGACATCGGTTGGTGCGCCATGCCAGTCGTGATCATGAGACCAGCTTAAGAGTGGCGCCCCATTCGATGCCCGACTACCAAATCGTTAACAATCGAATGTGCTACACCGGGCACGCCACTGTGGGCAAGCCTCGTCGCTCGTCAAAGCCAAAGACGATATTGGCGCACTGGACTGCTTGGCCCGCAGCGCCCTTGCACAAATTGTCGATAGCACCCGTCGCCACCAGCACGCCCGCGCGCTTGTTGAGCGCGAGGCCAATCTGGGCAGCGTTGGTGCCGACGACCGAAGCCGTCTTGGGCTGCTGGCCGGCATCGAGCACGCGCACAAAGGTGCGACCGGCGTAGAACTGCTTGTAATGGTCGACAACGTCCTCAAGGGTCAAGGTATCGAGAGCCTGCGGCGTGAGCGGCAGCGTCACCGTGGAGAGCAGACCGCGCTTGAGCGGTGCCAGGTGCGGGGTAAAGACGACGCGATCGGTCAGGCCAAGGATTTGCTCAATCTCGGGCGTGTGGCGATGCTTGCCCACGCCGTAGGCCTCCAAGTTCTCGTCGGCGCTGCAAAAATGGGTGCGGGCGTTGCAGGACTTACCGGCGCCCGTCACGCCGCTAATGGCATCGACAATCACGGGGCCGTTCTCGGCCACCCAGCCCGCGCGCACGGCGGGCGCGGCGGCAAGGCTCGTTGCGGTGGGATAGCAACCGGCGCAGGCGACCAGCACGGATTTGCCGTCGGCATGGTCGGATGCGGCGGTCTCCAAGTCCTGGCAGAACAGCTCGGGCAGACCGAAGGCACGGGTCTTGAGCAGCTCGGGGCTCGCATGCTCGGCGGCATACCAAGCCTCAAAAACGGACGCGTCGTTCAGACGGTAGTCGGCCGAAAGATCAAAGCAGGAGACGCCCGATGCAAGCAGCGCGGGCACCTGTGCCATGGCAGCCGTGTGCGGCACGGCCAAAAAGACCGCGTCGCAGTTCTTGAGCTCGGGGGCATCATGCGTGGTGAAAACCAGATCGCTCACACCAGCAAAGCTCGGATACACCGCGGACAGCGGCTGGCCGGCATCGGCGTTGGACGTAATGGCAGCAAGTTCAAACTCGGGATGACCGAGGACGAGGCGAATGAGCTCGGCTCCGGCATATCCAGCCGCGCCGACGATTCCAACCTTCAAAGACATATCAGACTCCTTGTCTGCGATTTATGCACCGATGCGCATTTCGCAGCAGTCGTTATGAAGTGGGTTGAAACTTTAGCACCAAAAGATGCATGAATACGTAAATGGCTTGCATATTCATGCATTGAAACATTCCCGACACATTCGCTTGAAGGAATTGACAAATGGAGCGGGCCCCATATTACCCAGTGCACCTTACGGTGACGTTGCAATGTGGGGCCCGCTATATGCGAGAATTTGAATTGTCGAAGCTTGCTGAGAGACTCGTTTAGAGCTCGACCGGCACCCATTCGTCGTGATTGCAGATAAAAGCCTCGGGATCCTCGACGCTAAAGAAGACGAGCGTGGGGTCGTTAGGCCCCTCATAGTGCTCGCCCAGGTGCTCTAGATGCTTCCACCCGGCTTCGCGCATTTCGCCTAAAGCCCGGTCATCCAAGCCGGCACGCCCGCGCAAGATGAGCCAGCCATGGCCCGGCCACCAACTCGTGGCCTCAAAGCGCTGGTTTTGCAGCAGCTCTTGCCACACATCTTTGGTGCGCGCTGTTACAAACCACAGCTTGCCATCCTGGATCTGCGCAAACGAAAACGGACGCACATGAGGCTGTCCGTCAACGCTCGTCGCCAAATACCATGCCGGCACCGACGTCAGATACTCCAACACCGTATTCAATCCGTCCATGTGTCCTCCTGGCGCTAGCTAATTCGGAACGGGTAGTTAATTTGAGACGCGCTAGAGCTCCAGGCGCTCCTCGCTGCCGTCGATATCACAGAAGCGCGCGGCAATGTTGCGGACCGAAAAGAAAGCAAGGCGGCCGTCGTTGGCACTCTCGTGTTCCTCGCCGATGCCCGCCATGTGCTTAAAACCCGCTTGACGCACCTTGTCGCTCGCAACTGCGTCGTCCTCAAGTGCGGCTTCGCCGGTCAATACGATCCAGCATTCCCCCGGCTTCCAGCCCGAGAGCTCAAACTTGGGATTCGCACTCAGCTCCGCCCACACATCCTTGTCGCGCGACGTGCAAAACCACAGCTTACCTTCATCGACCATGGCAAACGAAAACGGCCTCACGCGAGGCTGATGCCCGTCGGCCACATCGGTCGTGGCCAGATACCACGCCGGAATGCGCCTGAGATACGAGCAGGCGCGCTCAA
This sequence comes from uncultured bacterium, assembly GCA_905215945.1. Classification (GTDB taxonomy): domain Bacteria; phylum Actinomycetota; class Coriobacteriia; order Coriobacteriales; family Coriobacteriaceae; genus Collinsella. Next base: position 4,271 of record CAJMRZ010000063.1, read on the forward strand.
GCTGAGCCGTGCGGTCGTTGTCGGTCATAGGGACCCCTTTCTTGCGCTCGAATCGCGCCTAAACAAGTTGAAGGTTGACGACGATGACGCAGATGAGCAGCAACGCCGTCACCACCGCCGCCAACGCATCGCCGCGGCCAAACGTAAGTGCATGCAGACGCGTGCGTCCCTGTTCGCCGTGATAGCAACGCGCATCCATGGCGGCCGAAAGCGTCTCGGCATGACGGAACACGCCCGTGAACAGCGGAATCGCCACACTGCCGAGCATACGCACGCCGCCGAGCGGGCCTCCCGTCACGCGCGCACCGCGGCTCGCCTGCGCATCGGCCGTCTGCTTCATCTCGGTGGCAAACTGCGGCATAAAGCGCAGCGCGATGCCCATGATCATGCCGAGCTCATGCGCCGGAAGCCCCACGCGCGCAAACGGTGCGAGCAGACGCTCAAAGCCCGCGGTGAGGTCGAGCGTCGGTGTGGTGAGCGTGATAGCGCTCATACCGGCCATCATCAAGGTCAGGCGGCACGCCATAAAGGCGGCGGAATGCAGCGAGCCCTCGCTTATCTGCAAAAAGCCGAGCTGCCACAGAATGCGCCCGCTCTGGTCGGAAAACAGGTTGAGCACCGCGACTACCGCGACGATCGCCAGCAGCGGCGCCATCGATGATAGGACCCGGCGCAACGGCACCCGGGACACGGTATAGATCAGAACAACGAAGATTGCGACCGGGACCAGTCCGCAGAAGCTACTGACCGTGAGCGTCGTGATCAGAAACACAAAGCCCAAGAGCAACTTAGTTCGCGGGTCCAGGCGGCGGATCGCACTATCGCCGGGATAGTAGCTGCCAAACGAAAACGCCTCCATCAGCAACCCTCCTCTCGCGCGACCGTTTCGGATTTGGCCTTGTCCGAGACGTTAGAAGAACCGCCTGAGCGACCGATCGGCAAATCTGCCAACTCGTCGGCCAACGACTCAACCGTATAGAGCCCGCCGCGATGCAGCGGCACGCCCGCTTCCGCGAGCGCCAGCGCCATGCGCTGGGCAGCGGGAACACCCAAGCCGATTGATTTAAGCTCATCCGCATGCGCAAAAACCTGAGCGGGCGTGCCCTCAGCAAACACCGCGCCCTCGTTCATCACGACAATACGATCGCAGCAATTGGCAAGGTCATCCATACTGTGTGAGACCATGACGACGGTCAGGCCCCCATGGTGAAGTCGATCGATGAGCTCCAGGAAATCACTGCGCGCCGCCGGATCGAGCCCCGCCATGGGCTCATCGAGTACCAGGACCTCGGGCTCCATGGCAAGCACGCCAGCAAACGCCACGCGCCGCTGTTGGCCACCCGAAAGCTCAAAGGGACTCTTGTCGCCCACCGTGGCCAAGTCGAGGCCCACGCGCGCGAGCGATGACTCAACGCGGCGGGCAACTTCGGCCTGCGACAAGCCAAGGTTGTGCGGGCCAAACGCCACGTCCTGCGTCACGGTTTCGGCAAACAGCTGACGCTCGGGATATTGAAACACCACGCCGACCTTGGCCTTAACCGCGGCGGCATCTTTCTTGTTTGCCAGGTCGAGCCCCAACGCGTAAACGGAACCCTCCTGGGGGCGAATCAAACCGTTGAGATGCTGGACCAGCGTCGACTTACCCGAACCGGTATGGCCTGCTAAGCCCAGGAACTCGCCGCGACGCACCGTCAGCGATACATCGCGCAGCGCCCACGGGCTGCTGGGGTCGTTTCCCCAGAGAGCCTGTTTGCTCGATTTGCCCGCAACGGCCGAGCGCTTATGCCAGCGGCGACGCTCGCGGGCGCTCAGCGAGTAACTATGCGAGAGGTGCGAAATCTCGATGACGGGCTCCGACGCGGCTGTCCCGTCGGTTGCAGAGGAGGCGTTGTCGAGCACACGAGAATCGGATGCAGAAGGCCGCCCTGCGGTGTCTTCCCCACTCCGGTCGGCATATACCTGCGCAATCTCGGCGACCATATCCGCCTCGCGCACCTGCGCATGAACGGGCACGCCCTTCGCACGAAGCGCCATGCCCAAGCAGCACGACGCCGGCATATCCAGGTTGAGCTCCACGAGCCCATCTGCCCGCGTCAGAATCTCCTCGGGCGTACCGAGCATGGCAACGCGCCCCGCCCGAAACACCGCGACACGATCGGCCTCGGCGGCCTCTTCCATAAAGTGCGTAATCATCACGATGGTCATGCCGCGTTCGTGCAGCGCGTGACAGGCCTTCATAAGGCCCTTGCGCCCGCGCGGATCGAGCATCGAGGACGCCTCGTCCAAAATGAGCACGCGCGGTTCCATGGCGAGCACACCGGCAAGCGCCACACGCTGCTTTTGACCGCCCGAAAGCGCATGGGTCTCGTGGCGCTCAAAGCCCACCAGGCCCACGCCCTTCAGCGCCTCGCGTACACGCTGCGCAATTTGTGCAGATGGCACGCCAAGGTTTTCGGGACCAAACGCAACGTCATCTTCGACAAGCGTTGCCACCAGCTGGTCATCGGGATTCTGGAATACCATGCCCGCGGTCGAACGAATGTCGTAGACCAGCTCGGGATCGGACGCATCCATGCCGTTGATGCGTACCGTGCCCGCATCGGGCTGCAGCAGCGCATTCAGATGCTTGGCAAACGTCGACTTGCCCGACCCATTGCCACCGAGGATACAGAAAAACTCCCCGTCCTCGATGTTCAGATCGACGCCGTCGAGTGCCGGTACGGCACCGTCATAGCTAAAGGAAACGCTCCGACACTCAATCATGCGCGGCCTTTGACCTGGTCCTTCTTGGGCGTAATGAGATTAGAGACCGCCTTGTACACCGCCAGCGTCAACACCGAGTTGAGCACGGTCTTGATGAGGTTGAACGGCAGCACGGCAGGAATCATGAGCGGGGCGATCACATCGACCGAGCCATACCAGAACCAAACACCAATGGTAAGGTTTGCGACCATAGACAACGCCGTAGCGGCAATGACGCCGAGCGCTAGGCCAATCACGGCACCCTTATAGGTATGCATCTTCTGGTAGACGATAGCCGCGGGCAGAATATAGCCCAGCGTAGCCACCAGGTTCATAAGCGCACCGACCCAGTCACCCGTGGTGAGCGCATGGATAACGATCGCCATGGCGGCAACAGCAGTGCCGGCGCCGGGGCCATACGCAAAACCGCACACCATCGCCGGTACCAGCGACGGGTCATACGTCAAAAACGGCGCCGAGGGAAGGATGGGCAGTTGCACGTACATAAACAGGGCGCCTAAGGCGCACATCAACGCCATGGTAACGAGCTGTTTGGTGCTCCACCTATTCGTGTTCTCAAAATGGATATGCTGCGACTGTTCAGACATAAGATCACCTGCCTCTTTCATCCGGACTCTAACCGTTGGTACTGGAATCTCACCAGTTCAGCCGGCATGCGAACCAACACACGCTCGGGTCGCGGACTCATCGGCTCGGTCGCAGACGCCTCGCCTGCTCCGCGGCACCCCTTTGGCACCGCCCGATTTACCGCCAGTGGGGAATCCCACCCCGCCCTGAAACAGCACTTGCAAGTGTAGCAC
>CAJMRZ010000064.1 GCA_905215945.1 uncultured bacterium
GTCGGCTACATCCGCCAAGCCGGACGTGAAGAACAAGAAGTCAAGATCACGACACTACATGATTTCAACCCGGAAGAGATCGATATGTTCACGATTGTAATCATCGGAAACTCTCAGTCCTACACGTGGAATGACAAGATCATCACTCCCCGCGGTTACTACCGGGAACAATGTACCGAAAACGTTGGTATCGGGCAGGAAATCATGATGCGCAGTTTCCGCACTATCGAATCCGAATTAAGGGACAAAAACACCCCCCTCGGCCGTAAATGGGCGTTGTTACACGCCATCCACACCACTGCCGACTTCTCGTACGCCGATTCCCTCGTATTCACCCATGACGCCGCGCACTGTGCTCTCGACGCACTGCGCGCAGGGGCCACGGTGCTCACCGACACGAACATGGCGCTCGCAGGCATAAGCAAGCCCGCGCTCGCAAAGCTCGGCTGCAAGGCCGTGTGCTACATGGCCGACCCTAATGTCGCCGCGGCTGCGCGCGCCGCGGGCACGACTCGCGCCGTTGCGAGCATGGACAAAGCTTGCGGCATCGAGGGTCCGCTCATCGTGGCCGTCGGTAACGCCCCCACGGCACTTCTGCGCCTCGCCGAGCTCATGGACGCGGGGAAGATCGCGCCCGCGCTCGTCGTTGGGGTGCCGGTCGGGTTTGTGAACGTGGTCGAGGCGAAAGAGGAGCTACTCGCGCGACGCGTGCCGGCCATCGTCGCGAGGGGTCGCAAGGGCGGTTCGACCGTGGCGGCCGCCATTATGAACGCGCTGCTCTACCAGATCACGCGCCCAGGCGGCCCGAAGTGACGGCGCCCGCATCCGCGCCGGCGCTGCGCATCTTCGCCGGCACCACCGAGGGCCGCCTTCTGTGCGAATGGGCGAGCGGGGCGGGCATCCCCGCCCGTGCCTACGCGGCAACCGAGTACGGAGGCGAGCTTTTGGGCGAGCTTCCGGGCATCGAGGTGCATGCGAGCAGGCTCGACGAGGCCGACATGGAGCGCGAGCTTTCCGGCGCGCGCATCGTCGTCGACGCCACGCACCCCTTCGCTACGCTCGCAAGCGGCAACATCCGAGCCGCTTCGCTCGCCGTGGGTGTACGATGCCTGCGCCTTGCGCGCGCGGCCGAGGCGCTGCCCAAAGGCGTCGTGTCGGTCGCGTCGATTGCCTGCGCGGCGCGCTTTCTCTCCGAGAACCCGGGTCGCGCGCTTCTCACGACGGGGAGCAAGGAGCTTGCTCCCTATACGCGCGTCGCCGATTTCTCGGAGCGCTTCTTCGTGCGTGTGCTCCCGCTGCCCGGTGCTATAACGAAGTGCATCGACGCGGGGTTTTCGCCGTCGCACGTCATCGGCATGCAGGGGCCCTTCACCCGCGAGCTCAACGAGGCGATGCTTCGGCAGGTGGGAGCCCAGTGGCTTGTGACCAAGGACTCGGGAACCGTAGGCGGCACGGCCGAGAAGATCGCCTCCGCGCGCGACGTGGGAGCGCGCTGTATCGTGGTCGCCCGTCCCGCCGAGGGAGGCGGGGCCCTTTCGCTTCGGGAAGTGGAAGACGCGCTCTTACGGGAGTTCGCGCGCTAGGCGCTCGCCGCGCCTGCGTTCCCTCCCGCCCGCGAGGAGGAGCGCCTCGAGCAAGCTCGAACCGTACAAGACCGTCATCCGCCAAAAGTTCGAGGACGACGCCCGGAACTGGCGCAAGTAGCCCTTCAATAAGTTGCGGTGAAATAGTGTCTGTTTTTGCTGCTAGATAGCATATTCAGTCCCTAATTCACCGCAACTTGTTGGTGGTGGCTTACTGGTAGCGTAGGCACTCCACCGGGTCGAGCTTTGCTGCGCGGCGAGCGGGGTAGAAGCCAAAGATTACGCCGATGCCGACGGAGACGGCGAAGGCCAGCAGCACCGTGGCGATTGAAAAACTCGGTGTGATTTGCCCGCTGGCTCCGAGCTCGCCAAGAATCCCGGATCCGGAGGCAAACATCGCGAGGCCCCAGGCCAGCAGATAGCCTATCAGGACACCCAGTAGGCCACCGGTGACGCACAGCGCCGAGGACTCGGCCAAAAACTGCGCGGTGATATCGCGACGACTGGCGCCCAGAGCGCGGCGGATGCCGATCTCGCGAATGCGCTCCGTTACGTTGGTAAGCATCATATTCATAATGCCGATACCGCCGACAAGCAGCGAGATGCTGGCGACAGCACCCATGATGAGCGAGAACGCGCCCATAAAGGAGTTGAGCGCATCGATGGCGCTTTTCATGGAGGTCGCCGATACACTGTCGTACTCATCCTCCTCGATGCCCTTCATCGCGCGCACCTTGGACTCGATGGTCTTACAAAGCTCATCCATGTCCGTGCCCTCGGCGGCAAGTGCCGTCACGCTGGGGAATGAAGGATTCTCGTCGTCGAACAGCCCGGAGATGGTTTCGCGTGGCATATACAGCGTGAGCGAGCCCATGGAGTCGCTGCCGCCATCAATCACGCCTACAATCTGCACCTCGCCGTTGGACACCTTGATGGTTTTCCCCAGCGCATCCTGTTCGTTGCCGTAAAGCTGATCGGCGCCGTTGCGGCTGATGAGCGCCACGCGCGAGCCTGATTGGGACTCGGCCTGGGAATAGGTGCGCCCCGCAACGAGCTTGCTGGCCCCCACGGCGTCGAGCATGTCGCTATCGACACCCTGTGCCATGACGGTATAGCTTTTATCGCCGGTCTTATACTCGGTATACGCGCTGTCGACAATGCCGATCTGCTCTATCTGCGGCACCAGTTTTTGAAGCTTCTCGATGTCCGACTCGGTGAGTTCTTGCGACGAATAGATTTGCACCATGCGTGCCGCATTGAGGCCCAGACTGTTGACCAGGCTGTTTTGGATACCGCCGATGAGCGAAGTCATGGCGATAACCGAGGCGATGCCGATGACAATGCCCAGGATGGTGAGCAGGCTGCGCCCCTTGTTGGCTTCGAGCGAGTGAAGGGCTTCCTGGATGAGATCGCGGGCGCTCATGCCACCACTCCTTTCGGCGGGTTGGTGGAGGCGGAAATCATGGGCAGGCTATCTACGGCGCTGCGCAGGGTCCGCGGTGCATGTGGAATATACGCGCCGTCGTGAATGCGACCGTCGCGGATGGTCATGGCACGGTCGGCCTCGGCGGCGATGCTGGGGTCGTGTGTGATAAGCACGATGGTTTTGCCGCGCTTCTGGAGCTTATGGAAGGTCTCCATCACAAGCGCTCCAGTGGCGGAGTCCAGGTTTCCCGTCGGCTCGTCGGCCAGAATGATGGGCGGGTCATTGACGAGGGCGCGCGCGATTGCGACGCGCTGCATCTGGCCGCCCGAGAGCTCGGATATGCGGTGGTCCCAGTGGTCGACGGGCAGCGTGACAGCCTGCAGCGCGTGCACGGCGCGCATTTCGCGCTGGCTACGGGGCACATTGGTGTAGGCCAGCGGCAGCATGACGTTTTCGATAACTGACAGGCGCGGCAGCAGGTTGAAACTCTGAAAGACAAAGCCAATACTCAGGGCGCGAACTTCGGTGAACTCGTCATCGTCAAGCTCGGCCACGTTGAGTCCTTGCAGGTAATAGTCGCCCGCCGTCGGTTTGTCCAGACAGCCCAGGATGTTCATGAGCGTTGACTTGCCCGAGCCCGAAGGGCCGGTAATGGCGACGAACTCGCCGGGATCTACCGCCAGGCTCACGTTGTGCAGGATGTGGGCGCACCCCGCCTCGCTCTCAAAGATGCGGTGCACGTTGCGGATGTCGATAACGGGACGCATTACATGTCCTCGTCGGCAGACGTGCTGCCCGAATCCGCGCTGTAGCCGCCGTCAGCCGTTGCGTCCGCTCCGGTGTCCATGACGAGGGTGTCGCCATCGCGCAGCTTGGTAACCGGCACGTTGGGGTTGATCTCGTTGCCCTGGTCGTCGCGCTTGACCTGCGTCTTGCCGACTACGGCTTCGTTATCGTTTTGCGTCACGACGGTCACCTTCACGCGACGGGTTTGCTTGCCCTCGTCATCGGTTGCCACATTGACGTAATAGTGTTCGCCATCTTCGGTCATGAGCGCCATCGTCGGCACCATCACCACATCGTCGAGCTGCTCGGTCACCACCGAGACCTCGGCCGTCATGCCCGGCTTCAGGCGCGCGTCGGGCGCCTCGATGAGGATGTCGACATTAAAGGTCACGCTGCCGCCGCCACCGTTGGTGGAGTCGGAGTTTGCCACCGAAGCGATGGCCGTGACCGTTCCCTGGCTCACGATATCGGGAAACGCGGGATACGTGACGTTGGCGCTCTGCCCAACGGCGATCTTTGCGATGTCCTTTTCGCCCACCTGCACGGTCACCTTCATCTTGGATAGGTCGGCGATCTGCATGCACTGCTTGCCGCCGCTCGTATCGCTTTCGCCCATGATCATGCCGCCTGTTACCGTGGCGCCCACCTTGGCGTTGAGCTCCACGATACTGCCCGAGCTCGGGGCCGTGACCGTGCGACTGGAGGCCTTGGCGTTCGCCTGGTCGAGGTTTGCCTGGGCTGATGCGAGGCTGCGCTGCGCGGCCGATACGGCGTTCGTGTCCGCCGATGCGGCGGAGATGCCAGCCGCTGCGGAAGCTTCATCGACGTCCGTCATTGGGGTGGCCTGTGCGGCGGCTGCGGCTTTCTGCGCGTTGGCGAGGTCTTCCTGGGCGGCTGCAACTGCACGCTGCGCCTCGGCAACGTTGCGATCGAGCTCGTCGTTTTTAATGGTCATAAGCACGTCGCCCTCGTTGACGGATTGGCCTGCCTGCACGTTGATCGAATCGACCGTGCCGTCGACAGAAGGGGAGACCACTGAGGACGAAATGGGTTTGATCTGGCCTTTCGCCTCGACCGTTGTGGTAAACGTACCCTCGGTCACCATGTCGGTCACAGGCCCACTAGCGCCCTGTGGCTGCGCATTGAGAACCAGGGTAGCGACAATGGCAATGAGCGCGATGGCGCCCACGACGCCGACGGCAATACCGCGGCGAATCAGCTTTTTGCGTCGGCGCTCGGCACGTTTTGCCTTGAGCTTGGCATATGCCTCTTCATCGGAAATCTCGGCCGTATCGTTCGCGCGTCCGCTCTGCTTGTCGGCATGTACGTTTGTAATCAGAGGAATCGTTTCGGTGGCACCTTCGGGCGTGCGCTCGGTATCATCCGGGCCCGGGGTGATGGTGGGGACATTCGGCATAGCGTCTCCTTTATAGAAAGAACCTCGATAAGTATATGCGCCCACCGGTTGGGGTGGGCGCATAGAACGGTTTCTTTCGGAACTGTTAGATTGGTCGCAGCGGTTCCACGTTGTAGGAATGCGCGCGTTGCACTACGAGTGGACAACCACGCACAGGCCGACTTTGATGCAGTCGTGAAGTGCCTTGGCGTCTGCCAGGCGCAGGTTGATGCAGCCGTGGCTGCCGCACCATTTGTACGACTCGGCGTTATCGAAGCTCTTGTCGTTTTGCCATGTAGCGTCGTGGAAGCCGATCATGTTGCCCTCAAACGGCATCCAGTAGCTCACCGGACTCTCGTATTTGGGCTTGCCGGTCTCGGGGTCCTTGGCTCCGATCAGGGTGCTGCCGCCGTCGTTGCTGTTGATCTGCCAGACGCCCTCGGGCGTGGCGTCCTCGCCCGGTTTGCCGGAAATAAAGTTGGCCTCCCAAACGATATTTCCGCTCTCGTCATAGTAGCGCGCGTGCTGTTCGGACAAGTCGACGTCGATATACGCCTTCCAGTCGGGCTCTCCCTTTGCGGTAAAGGTGTCGGCCTTCTGGGAGTACTTGATCTCGATTTCGCCGGTCTGCTTGTTGTTAATGGCGTCCTCGACCTGCTTGGCGAGCGAGCTGCTGTCGATGGACCAACCAAAGTCGCCGCCTTCGACGGCGCACTGCTTGCCATCGGCGCGTGTCCACCAGCGAGTGGAGCCCACGGTATTAAAGCCGTTGGCGAGTTCGGCTGCCCAGTTGCTGATCTGCGACGTATCGAGCGTTGGGTTGGCGGGATCGGCAAAGCTGATCCACTGCAATACGGAGCTGCCATCAACCTTGCCGGCATCCTCGCCGTTGAGCTTGAGGGTCACGTTGACGCCCAGGAAGTTGTTGGCGGCATCGCATGCGGCCTGAATCTGATCATCGGTCAGCGTTCCATTGAGCGGTTCATAGGCATCGTTGCCGAGCTTGGAAAGATCTACGGTCTCGGCCAGCGAGGAAAGCTCGAGCTCGGCATACTTAATGACATGCTCGCGGTTGAGTTTTTCGTTGGAGCGCGCCTTCTCGACGGTAAACTTGCCGGCCTGCTCGTCATAGGAGCTATTGGCCTCGAACGTGCCCGAACGTCCCTCGTTAAACTCGTCGATGGCGGCGCCCAGATCCTTCTCAAACTGCTTTTGGTCAAAGGTGTCGGAGAGCATGGACAGGTCGACGTCTTGATCAAGATCGACTTCGTTGGAGGCAGCGGTTGTTTTGGTCTTGCCGCTTAAGGATTCCACAAGGCGGACCGGCCAAATAAAGGCTTCGTTGTGGTTGATGATTTCTTTTGCAGCAGCTTCACCGTCGACGATGGGTTCATCGGACTCGGGCTGATAGGTCCAGCTAAAGTCATCGCCTGTCACGGTGAGCTTATAGTGCTTCCATGCCGAGTTGACCTTGGTGGCGGCAGACGAAGCGTTGGAGAACGAGACGTCGACGCCGGCAATGCTGGTGTTGGGGTAGGCTAGCTGCGAAAACGCTACGATGCCTACGATATATACAATGACGATAAGACCCAGGACGACAAAGAGCGTCGTCTTTTTGCCCGACTTATTGTTGCCGGCGGACTTGCGTGCGGGGCCGCGATCGCCTCGAGCGTGCGTGGGGGGCTGCTTGGGCGCATTGCCGTTTGCCTGGCGCTGCTGACGTTGTTGACGCTGCTGTCGCTGTTGGTTCGGGCGTTGGGAAGCGTTTGCCGCACCACGCTGCTGACCGTGGCTCGGCGCGATAGGACGCGGTGACTGAACGCCGCCGGTGTGCCTGCTCGGCTGCTGCGGATCGGGAATCAGTTGAGTTCGATCGTTTTGCGACATCGTATGCATATCCTTCGAATTTCGCCTTGCGGCTCATCGTGTTTTTACTGGGCTTGCATTATAGCGATTGCCCTGCTGTTTGTGGTACGGAAACGGTGGCATTCGAAAGAGCTTGGACAAATGTCCCACCTTTGAGTCGTTCTTAGTCGCTATCCGCACACACCGCATTTTGCACAGGCCGAAAGTGCAGCCGGAGCTTGCGCAATGCCGCCCTTTGCCGTTTCGCGCAGGGTTGCGGGCAGCGCGTGACCCACCGAGAGCATGACATGTGCCATTTGATCAAACGGTACCAGGCTCTTAATGCCGGCGAGGGCGAGCTGCGCCGAGCTAAAGGCCGCGGCCACGCCGATGGCGTTACGGTTTTGGCAGGGCACCTCAACGAGGCCGCCTACGGGATCGCAGACTAGGCCTAGCAGGTTACTCAGCGCGATGGAGCTGGCATCGAGTGCCTGCTCGGGCGTACCCCCCAGCATCTGCACCAGCGCGGCGGCTGCCATGGCAGCGGTGCTGTGCATGGGCGCACCGCTTTCTTCTACCCTGATCGCGGGCGTTGCCTCGCTACGGCTGCAGCGTGCGGCTGCGGCTGTGGGCGCAGTCGTGCCCGGTTGGCAGGCCATTGAGCAGCTGGGCGGCATTGATACGCTGCAGATCGATGCAGACGACCTGTTCACCGCCGACAGCGCACAGCTGGAGGATATCCGCATCTTCAAGGGCGGCCGCATCGACCGCGCCATCCTGTAC
>CAJMRZ010000065.1 GCA_905215945.1 uncultured bacterium
ATCGAAGACCAGTGAGAGCTCCTGCCCAGAATCTCGATAGCTTAATAAAGCGCTCCCCTCCGGAAGTTCAATGAGCATCCAAATTCCAGGCTGAAAAGCAAAGGAGTATCGAAGCCGTCAATGCTCATTTTCTATCGAACACGCGGGTCAAAACAAGCTAATTAGCCTGATAAACTGTTTGTTTTTTGTCTACAAGACTGTATACAAAAAGATTATCCGTTGACCTGTGCTCGACATTATGCCGATCGATAGGAGACGCTATGGACGCTAAGCAGCTCGAAAAAATGATGGGGTTTGCCCCCGGAGAGTTGGAGAAAGCCGCAGAGGCATACGAAAAAGATGAATGGCCGAAGGGTCGCACCATCAAGCTGGGAAGGCCGTCGATCTCCGATGAGCCAAGCGTTGTTTTATCGGCACGTGTGGGCGAATCGGTCCTTGAAGCCTTTGACGCAAAAGCAAAGCGCCATGGGCAAACACGCACGGAGCGACTCAGGGAGCTCATCACGCTCGATGCAATGATTGCCTAAACTCAACTCCCCCGCCGACCCAAACATATACGCCAGCATCCAAAGTCGACATTTTTCGACATCTTTGGAGGCTGACGTACACGTTTGGATTGAGCTCACGGGAGTGGCACTATTCGGAAGGTGTCTCCTCGTCTCGCACGCCTTTCCAGTTGCGAATAAGTGCCTTGCGTAGTTCGTTTTGTTTTCTCTGGTACCCGGTGTCGGTACAGCGAGGCATGCCGAGTGCTTCGCGAATGTTGTTCATGGCGCGGTGAAAGGCGAGCTGACTACTGAACTGAGCCGAAGTGAGCGTAATGATTCGATATCCCATATGGGAAAGAACGGCCTCTCGCTCCGCATCTGCTCCCTTGCGCTCGAGCTCATCGTGAAAACCGCCCTTATATTCGATACCGAGCTCCCTGCGCTTATAGGTCACGAGCGCATCGATTTTGATTGTTCGAGCTTTGGCGCAATGCCAGAGACGTTGAGGGGTCTCGAGCGGTTTGTTGAGTTCGATACCTCGGATGCCAACGCCGCCTTCGCTTGTTGGGAGCGAGAGGGCGATTGCCGAAGCGGTCTCCATAGGCGAGGCCGAGTGATCGTAGATGTGCCTGAGCGCGAGCCGTGCACGTGTGGCACCGGGTTTGCCGGGGTGCCGATCGAGCAGTTCGGTTATTTCATCCTTGGAGGTGGTGGCTGGTTGCTCGGTATAAGGGTCGGCGGGATTGAGCCTCATGCGATAATCGCCGCAAACTTCATAGCCATATTCGAGATATTCGATCCTATCCATCCACTCGGCAGCAAGCACGAAGGTGAAGGCTTCGTCGGTGATGAAGATTCCGGGCGTCAACTCGTTAATATGCTCGTAGGGAAGTTTTTGTCCAAGAATGTGGCAAACGACGCCTTTGGTACGAATTCGCTCAAATTCGAATACAACCGCGATATCGATAGTCTTAAGCATATCGGACGGAATGCCGCAGTCGGTAAGGGCCTGTCGTATGCGCGCAACACGTTGCTGGGTGGAGATGCCTTGTGCGCCTATCTGGTAGTCGTGCCGCGCAAGAGACTGAACCAAATTCTGGGGTGCATGATGGACAAGCCATGCGGTTTTATGCGAAATGAGAACAGGGGTATCCATTGAGGGCCTCTCGCTCTGAGCCGGTATCCAACTCTTATGTCCGTTGAAGTGGGGAAATATACCGGATGTGAGTAAATCAACTCACTCATGCTGTGAGCTCAATCCAAACATGTACGTCAGCCTTCAAAGATGTCGGAAAATGTCGTTTTTTTTGGGGGGGGTGACGTACATGTTCTGGACCCCTGGCATTCCAGCAACGCCACGCCCCCACCCGGTCCCGACCGTTTACCGAGCAATAGAGTCGCCACGCGCGCCAACCATGTACTATGTACGGGCATTGTCTAAACCCACAATCCAAAGGACCCCATCTTGCCCGTCGTCGCCGCTATGACCATTACCTCACATGCCTCGGATGCCATGGTCGCTATTCCGTTTTGGCTCGAGATGTTCGCCGTTGTCGCCGCATCAATCTCGGGTGTACTGGTTGCGCGCGAGCACAAGCTCGACCTGGTGGGCGCGGTCGCGCTCGCAGTGGTCTGCGGTCTGGGCGGCGGTCTTTTGCGCGATATGACACTCCAGGTCGGCAACGTCTACATCCTCAACCAGCCAATGGCGCTGCCGCTCTCCATCGCCACGGCGGCCACCATCTACATCTTCCCGGCAATTGTCGACAAACCCGACAAACTCATTCCCCTGCTCGACATCATCTCGGTCGGCATCTATGCCGCAACCGGCGCGGACAAGGCGCTGGTCTACGGATTTGCACCCGCCGTATGCGTCATGATGGGCTTTTTTACCGCGGTGGGCGGAGGCATGCTGCGCGACGGTTTTATGGGCGTGGTTCCGGGCATTTTCCAACGTACTAACTTTTATGCCATCGCCGCCATCGCCGGATCGACAAGCTATGTGTGTCTCGTTATGAGCGGCATCATGAGCAATGTCGCCGCGCTGGTCGTATGCGTTGTCGTGACCATGGGTCTGCGCTGGCTCTCGCTGCGCTTTGACATCAAAAGCCCCACCGAAGAAGACATCGCGCGCTTTTTGCATCGCAAAAAGTAGACAGCGCGGCACGACCCTTCGAAATGCAACCGAGAGGTTCTTTTAGAGCGCCCGCGCGTTGGGTACCCTGTTAGATACATGTCGAGTATCTAACAAAGGATTCACTATGCCTTGCAACCTAGCACCGTCGACCCAGCGCCGTAAAGCGCAGGCCCGCATCGTCCTCCTATTCGCACTGATTGCGCTTGCACTGACCGTACTTCCCACGGCGTCGTTCGCCGGCACAGACACCGCGGGCAACGTACTCGCAACCGAAGCTGACTCAAATCCGTCTGGCGCCGAGGGCGACCTGTACTGGGCCGGCCAAAACCTTAACCTGGACGATGCCTCTATCGACCGCGATATTATCGCGGCGGGCGACAGCCTATCGATTCGCGACTGCACTGTAGGCGGAGCCGTTCGCCTGGCTGCGCGTACCATCGATATCTCCAAAACCGCAATCGATGGCAGCGTGACGGTAGCCGGCCAGCACGTCGTGCTCAACACCGGTAGCGCCGCCAACTGTTTTTACGCGATGGGCGAGACGGTTGCCCTGCGCGGCTCTACCAAGTCGGCAGCGCTTGCGGGCGACACGGTGACCATCGATGGCACCGTCGAGGGCGATGTCGAGGTTTGGGCCGACAAGCTCATCCTGGGCAAGAACGCCCACATCACCGGCACCGCGAACGCGCACGTCTCCGAGGACCCCGAGCGCGCCGAGGGCGCTCAGGTCGGCTCCCTCAAAATCGACCGCACCGAGAACGAGAACACCTCTACGATTAACGACGCCATCGGCGGCATCGTCGCCGCGGCGCTTTCTACCTGCTTTGTCGCGATCATCCTCGAGCTCGTCTTTCCGCGCGCGACCGCCAGCGCCGCCGGCATGCTTCGCCAACGACCCACCCCGCTGTGGGTGAGCGGTCTTTTGGGCGCGGTGGCCGCCGTTCCCGCCGTCCTGTTGCTCATCATCTCGATTGCAGGCCTGTCGCTCGCCGGAGCCCTCATGTGCGCCGTGATTGGCATCGCTCTGGTCTCGGCGGCATTTATGGGCACCGCAATCGCCCGCATGGTCGGACACAGCCAGAACCGCTACGCCATGGCCGCCGTCGGCGGTATCGCCGCAGGCGCCCTCACGGGACTTCCCCTCATCGGCGACTTCATCAGCGGCGTGGCCTTTGTCTTTATGCTCGGCTACGTCATCCAGATCATCTGGCGCAATGCCCGTCTCAAGCCGCAGCAGGCCGCAAACACTCCAAGCCTTCCCTCCGCCTAGCCGTCAACCCCCACAAAGGAGACAGGCACCTTTGTGGAAATGCAAAAAGGGCGCCGACCGCGATGGTCGGCGCCCTTTCTTGTTAGTCGTTATAAGCCCCAGCGCTTATTTGTTGACCTGGCCGGCGCGGACGGCAGCCTTCTTGCGGTCGGTGGCGTTGAGCAGACGCTTGCGTAGGCGGATGTTCTTGGGAGTGATCTCGACCAGCTCGTCGTCGGCGATGTACTCCAGCGCCTCCTCCAGCGAGAAGGTGCGGGGCGGCACCAGCTGAACGGAGATATCGGAGGTCGAGGAACGCTGGTTGCCCAGGTTCTTGGTACGGGCGATGTTGACGACCATGTCGCCAGCCTTGCTGCGCTCGCCCACGATCATGCCCTCGTAGCACTCGGTGCCCGGCTCAACAAACAGCTGGCCGCGCTCCTGCAGCGTACCCAGAGCGTAGGCAACGGCCTTCTCGGTGGTCATGGAGATCATGGCGCCGTTCTGACGGTTGCCGATCTCGCCGGCGTAGGGACCGTACTCCAGGAAGGTGTGGTAGAACACGCCCTCGCCGTGGGTGACATTCATGATGCGGTTCTTAAGACCCATGATGCCGCGGGTCGGGATCTTAAACTCGAGGTGCGTCACGATGCCCGAGGTGTCCATACTCGTCATGATGCCGCCGGAGGTACCGAAGACCTCAACGACCTTGCCCGAGTACTCGTCCGGGCACTCGACGACAGCCTGCTCGACGGGCTCCATCTTGTTGCCGTTCTCGTCCTTCTTAAACAGAACGCGGGGACGGCCGACCTGGAACTCAAAGCCCTCGCGGCGCATGGACTCCATCAGAACGGACAGGTGCAGAATGCCGCGGCCCGAGACCTCGACGCCGCTCTTGTCCTCGAGCTCCTCGATCTTCATGGTCACGTTGTTCTCGGCCTCGTTGAACAGGCGCTCCTTAAGCTGACGGGCGCCCACGATGTCGCCATCGCGGCCGACGAGCGGGGAGGTCGAGGCCTCAAAGACGATGGACAGGGTCGGCGGGTCGATCTCGATGGGCTCGAGCTCGACAGGGTTCTCGGGATCGGTGTAGACATCGCCGATATCGGTGCGGTCGATACCCACGACAGCGGCGATGTCGCCGGCGCCGACTTCCTGGCACTCGGTACGGCCCAGGTAGTCGAAGGTAAAGAGCTGCTTGACGGTAGCGGTGGCACTGGAGCCATCGTTCTTGACAACCAGGATCTGGTCGCCCTGGTGGATGGTGCCGGAGTACACGCGACCGATGCCGATACGACCAACGAAGTTGGAGTGGTCGATGGTCACGCATTGCATGGCCAGCGGGGCGTTCTCGTCAACCTCGGGCGCGGGCATATCGTCGATGATCATGTCGAGCAGCGGGTACATGTCCATATTGCCGTCGTTAGGGTCAAGGCGGGCAAAGCCATTCATGGCGCTGGCGTAGACCACGTGCTCCATGGCGAACTCAAGCTGGTCGTCGGTGGCGCCCAGGTCGGCCATGAGGTCCAGGCAGTCGTTGTAGGCCTTCTCGGGGTTGGCGCCCGGACGATCGATCTTGTTGATGACGATCATGATCTTAAGGCCGGTGTCGATAGCGTGACGCAGCACGAAGCGGGTCTGGGGCATGGGGCCCTCAAAAGCGTCGACCAGCAGCAGGGCGCCGTCGGCCATACGCAGCACGCGCTCGACCTCGCCGCCAAAGTCGGCGTGGCCCGGGGTGTCGATGACGTTGATCTTGACGTCCTTGTACTCGATAGAGATGTTCTTGGCGAGAATCGTAATGCCGCGCTCGCGCTCCTGGTCGTTGGAATCCAGGACGCGGTCCTCGACCTGCTGGTTGGCACGGAAGGCGTCCGTGGCACGCAGGAGCTTGTCGACCATCGTCGTCTTGCCGTGGTCGACGTGAGCGATGATGGCGATGTTCCTCAGATTGTCTACGCGCATGTAGTTCCCCTATCTTCTATCTATATACAACCGGCACGCGTATGCGGCCCGCCCAGCGATACAACGCTCAGCGGGAATATTGAGCCTTTTACCGAAAACTCGTTTATTTTAGCGATTTTAGATGAGAGGGGTTTCCTCACCTGCAGGTTCAGGGTCGCTCCACATAAAACCATCGCCGGCGCCCATGCCCTCATACAGCACATATGCCGAAAAACCACTCTCGAGCGTGGTTTCGAAGAAGCTCACGAGCAGAGCATCGTGATAGCCGCCGTCAATCTCGACGCAGCCGGTGTAGCCGATGGCATAGCGAGCGATACGGCCCAGGCCCTCGTCCTTAAGACCCATCTTGTGCTCGGAGATAAAGTTGGTGGCCGCCTCGAGGCACGCCTCTTCGCCATCCTCATCGAGCGCCGCCAGATAACGGTTGGAAGCGGCGTCCTCAATTGCCACGACCACGCCAGGGTTTTCACCGGCGGCAAGGTCGTCCAAGAACGCGCCGATCAGATCGCACACCATGGCGTCGAGCTCGGCGGAGACGTTACCGGCGTCCTGCATATCCTGTGCCATCTTTAGACCTTCCCATCGAGTCTGGCGTCGTTACAGTTCTTGTGCCTCGGCGGCGATCCTGGCGGCAGCGTCACGGGCGCGCATCATGTCCGCTGCGCGCTTGTCGAGCACCTTGATCTGACTGGTCAGCATTACCGCATCGACCACACCCCAGATCACAAGGCCCGTAGAGATCGAAAACCCAAGCGCACCAACTGTACCACGAAGGCGCGAGCAGATTGCCGCGACAAGGACGGAGACGACAACCATCTTGATAAACGAGCCGCGGCGCTCGCGAAGCGTGCGGGCCTGCGTCACATAGGCAATGCGAGCCGTCTCAGAAGCCTCCGAGCGCATCTGGGCCTCGCGGGCGATCGCAGCCGCCTCAGCCGACATACCGCCAGCCATCAGCGAACGCTCCGCAGCCTGGACGCCCCGCATTTAGAAGTCATCGGGGGAGAGCGTATGGACGAACTCGTCGAACTTCTCGAACTCTTGCTCGTCGTCAACTTCCTCGGCATGGGCAGAAACGGTGCCCAGGCGATTCATGATGTCGTCCTCCACAAACATGGGGGCATTGCTGCGCACGGCAAGGGCAATGGCATCACTGGGGCGGGCGTCGATCTTGCGCTCGTCACCATCGGCCAGTACGACGATCGTCGCGTAGAACACCGGCGGCTCGGCGCGAACGATCTCGATGCGCTCGAGCTTGGCGCCCAGGGCGCTAACAGTATCGAGCAGCAGGTCATGGGTAATCGGGCGCTCGGCGCGGCCGCTATCGATGCCGCGGCTAATGGCAGCAGCCTCAAACGAACCAGTCTGAATGGAAAGGGAACGCAACGGCGCGGGCGAGTCCGATTTGCTGCAGCGCTCGCGAAGCACGATAAGCGATGGCACGGGACCGGCGGCCATGACGATGGTCTCTATGTCGACACGAACCATGGAACACCTCCGGTACGTAGCGGATAACACGCGGCAGGGTCGCCGCATTGAATAGCTATACTACCCAATCTTTCGCACAGCACACAAAACCAAAATGAGATTTATCGCAGACAAGAAAAAAGCCCCGAGGCAACGCCTCAGGGCTCTTCACAGTTTTGATGGTGGACCTGACAAGATTCGAACTTGTGACCTCCCGGTTATCAGCCGGACGCTCTAACCAACTGAGCTACAGGTCCATCATGGTGGAGGTTAGGGGGATCGAACCCCTGACCTCAGGCTTGCAAAGCCCGCGCTCTCCCAGCTGA
>CAJMRZ010000066.1 GCA_905215945.1 uncultured bacterium
GGCAAGCCGCTGGGCAGCCAGCAGGTTGTAAACAAGCACACAGTGGTCAAGACCAAGACCAAAAAGCTGCCGATCTTCATTACGGCGCTTGCCGGCTGTGCCTGCGGCGCCCTGCTGGTCATCGCGCTCATTATGAGTGGCACGCTCGATATCGGCGGCGGCAGGAACGCCGTGACGGCGGGTGCTTCGGGTTCATCGACGCAAAAGATCACCATCGACTCCGAGGACACCACGCTGGCCGAGGCCGTTTCTGCCAAGGCCCTGCCCTCCGTGGTTTCTATTACCGCCACTTCGAGCGGCAGCCAGAATGGCTCGCTTTCGCAGTCTGCCGACGAGTCGGACAGCTCGGGCAGCGTCGGCTCGGGCGTTGTGCTCGATACCGAGGGCCACATCCTCACCAACAACCACGTGGTCGATGGCTACGACCAGTACGTGGTGACCATGGATGACGGCACCACCTACGAGGCCGAGTTCGTGGGCAACGATGCCTCGAGCGACCTGGCCGTCATCAAACTCAAGGACGCCGACGCCTCCAAGCTCACGCCGATCGAGATCGGCGACTCCTCCAAGCTCAACGTGGGCGAGTGGGTCATGGCGATCGGCTCGCCGTTCGGCAACGAGCAGTCTGTCTCCACGGGCATTGTGTCGGCGCTGTATCGCTCCACGGCCATGAGCTCTACCAGCGGCAACACCATCTACGCTAACATGATCCAGACCGATGCCGCCATCAACCCGGGCAACTCCGGCGGCGCGCTCGTCAACGACAACGGCGAGCTCGTGGGCATCAACTCGCTCATCGAGAGCTACTCGGGCTCCAGCTCGGGCGTGGGCTTTGCTATTCCCGTTAACTACGCCAAGAACATTGCCGACCAGATCATCGACGGTAAGACGCCGGTGCACCCGTACCTGGGCGCCACGCTTTCGAGCGTCAACGCACTCAACGCCCGTACCAACAAGCTCAGCACCGATAGCGGCGCGTACGTGGCGAGCGTTGTCGAGGACGGTCCCGCCGCCAAGGCCGGCATCCAGGAGGGCGATGTCATTACCAAGCTGGGCGACGACGAGATCACGAGCGCCGATGGCCTGATCATCGCGCTGCGCAGCCACGAGGTGGGCGAGAAGGTCGAGATCACGCTCATGCGTGGCAAGGACGAGAAGAAGGTCA
Organism: uncultured bacterium; assembly: GCA_905215945.1. Classification (GTDB taxonomy): domain Bacteria; phylum Actinomycetota; class Coriobacteriia; order Coriobacteriales; family Coriobacteriaceae; genus Collinsella. The sequence continues at coordinate 1,166 of CAJMRZ010000066.1, forward strand.
CCGTCGAGCTGGGCTCCGACGAGGAGTTGCAGAACCAGCAGCAGGACGACAGTTCGACCGACACCGGCAACGGCGGTATTACCGACGAGCAGCTGCGCCAGTATCTGGAGGAGCTGCTGGGCCAGCAGGGCCAGGGTCAAGGTTACGGTCAGGGTTTCTAACGAGCCGTATCGCACATACCGATGCCATAGGGGGCTGTCCCATCAACGCGGGGCAGCCCCTCTTTTCTTATTGATCCGTTGGGGACGGAGGAAAACGGATCACTTGTGGCTGGCAAGAGGCCTGGTTCGTAATGGTCTGGACAGTTAGTTCAGATACGTATAAATCTGGGGCAGCTTGGGATGCGTTTTGAGCAATTTTTGATTGGGATGGGGTTTGAATGGGTGTTTGGGAGGGCGAGCGGGACGTTTACATGGTCTCAGGGAGCCCAAATTAGTTGAAACAGGGGTGTTCGTGCCTAATCCAGCTCTAGGATTTATACGTATCTGAACTAACTGTCCACTCCAGTCTGGCGGCTGCCGATTCGGTGCGGTTTGAGACCGCTATTCGGCCCCATTGCGACCGGTGGTACTCTTGTATCCGTTTGAAATCGAGCGAAGGAGTGCCGCTATGGAGCAATCGAGCCTGTTTGGTGACGGTGTGGACATCGATACCGAAACGCCCACGACCGCGGAAGCCACCGCACCGACCGATGCCCGTGCCCAGGCGGCAGCGCGCGCGGCCGAGCTGCGCCACGAGCTCGACTACCACGCGTACCGCTACTACATGCTCGACGCGCCCGAGATCACGGACGCCGCCTTTGACAAAATGCTCGTTGAGCTGCAGGAGATCGAGGCGGCCTATCCTGACCTGGTGACGCCCGACAGCTATACCCAGCGCGTGGGCGGCTACGTGAGCGAGCAGTTTACGCCGGTCACGCATATGGCGCGCATGTATTCCATGGACGATGCCATGGATCTGGACGAGCTCGATGCATGGCTCCAACGCACCGAGGATGCGCTCGGTGCCGGTAGCGTCACCTATACCTGCGAGCTTAAGATCGACGGTCTGGGCGTCGCGCTTACCTATCAAAACGGCACCTTCGTACGTGCGGCCACACGTGGCGACGGCACCACGGGCGAGGACGTGTCGCTCAACGTCCGCACCATCAAGGACGTGCCCATGCACCTGTCCGAGCCGGCACTCGCCCACATGGGCGCCGATCGCGAGCGCACCATTGAGGTACGCGGCGAGGTCTATATGCCCAAGGGCAGCTTTGTCCGCCTGAATGAAGAGGCCGATGCCGAGGGGCGCGACCCCTTCGCCAACCCGCGCAACGCCGCCGCCGGCAGCCTGCGCCAAAAGGATCCCAAGGTCACGGCGCGCCGCGACCTGGCCACCTTTATCTATGCCATCGCCGATACCGCCCCGCTGCACGTCCACAGCCAGCGCGAGTTCCTCGATTGGCTGCGTAGCGCCGGCTTTAGCGTCAACCCTAACGTGGCTCGTTGTGCCACGCCGGCCGAGGTCCACGAGTTCTGCGCCCAGGCCCTCGAGCATCGCGGTGACCTGGACTACGACATCGACGGCGTGGTCGTAAAGGTTGACAGCTTCCAGCAGCAGCTCGACCTGGGCTTTACCGCCCGCGCGCCGCGCTGGGCCATTGCCTTTAAGTTCCCGCCCGAGGAAAAGCAGACCGTCCTGCGCGAAATTCGCATCCAGGTTGGCCGCACCGGTGTGCTCACGCCGGTCGCCGAGTTTGACCCGGTGACGGTCGCCGGCTCCACCATCGCGCGCGCCACGCTGCACAACATCGACGAGATCCGTCGCAAAAACGTGCGCGAGGGCGACACTATCATCGTGCACAAGGCGGGCGACGTGATCCCGGAGGTCGTAGGTCCGGTGCTCAACAAGCGTCCGGCCGATTCGGTCGACTGGCACATGCCCGAGGTCTGCCCCGTGTGCGGCAGCCCCGTGGTCCACGAGGACGGCGAGGTGGCCTACCGCTGCGTGTCCATCGACTGCCCCGCGCAGCTCAAGGAGCGCCTGCTCCACTGGGTGAGCCGCGGCTGCATGGACGTCGACGGCCTGGGCGACGAGATCGTCGACAAGATGATCGCCGCCGGCCTGATCCACGATGTCGCAGACTTCTACCAGCTCACGGTTGACGACATCGCCGGGCTGGACACGGGCCGCACCTATGCAAGCTCCAACAGCAAAAAGGGCGTCAAGAAGGGCGATCCCATTCCGGTAGGCCACAAGACGGCCGAGAAAATCATCGCCGAGCTCAACAAGTCCAAGAGCCAGCCGCTCGGTCGCGTGCTGTTTGCCCTGGGTATCCGCCACGTGGGCAAGAGCGTGGGCGAGGTCATCGCCGAGCGATTCCTGTCGATTGACAAGCTCGTCTTGGCGAGTGAAGAGGACATCGCCGAGTGCGAGGGCATCGGTCCCAAGATTGCGGCGAGCGTCAAGCAGTTCCTGGCCGTGCCCGAGAACCTTGCCGTGCTGGAGCGCCTGCGCCAGGCGGGCCTGTCGCTCGAGGTCGATTTGAGCGCCGCGCACGCGCAAGCCGCAGCCGACGCTGGCGTGGCGGGCGAGCTCGCCGACGCACAGCCACTCGCGGGGCTGACCTTCGTGCTCACCGGCACGCTCGTCAACCGCACGCGCGATGAGGCGGGCGCGGCGCTCAAGGTGCTCGGCGCCAAGGTTTCGGGCAGTGTGTCGAAGAAGACGAGCTACCTGGTCGCCGGCCCCAAAGCGGGCTCCAAGCTCACCAAAGCCGAGCAGCTGGGCGTACCCGTGCTGGACGAGGACGCACTCGAGCAGATCCTGGCTACCGGCGAGGTGCCGGTGGCGTAATGGATATAGAGAATCGCAATTGCTCGCAGGCGGAAGGGCGCACGAGGCACGCCCAAGGGCAGGCAAAAGAGCACCTGATGGCGCGAATTCGCATTGCGGAACGTGAGCGCTCGGCAGGTGCGTCTCGTGATGCTTTTGAGGCGTTGACCGAGTTAGAGACGAGGCTCGGTCTAGCCTAGCGATACAGGCACCGTGATCTGCGTCACGTAGGTTGTGGGTTCGTCGCTGATGATATCGTCGATGAGGGCGATTTCGCGTTGCCCCGCTACGCTACCAACCTGTCAAAAGCCCCGCGCCGGTTGAGCGCGGTAAACGCGACAACGCAAATGACTGCCGACAAAATCGATCCGCACGGCGAAGCGATGCCCATGGGAAACAACGTTTCGGAATAGGCGTTCGACAGCAGCCACGCGCCCGGCACGCGAATGAGCGCCACGGCCAGCACGTTGTGCACAAAGCCGATGTAGCTCTTGCCATACGCGGCGAAAAAGCCGCTAAAGCAAATGTGGATGCCGGCAAAAATCGCGTCGAAAATATAACTGTGCATATAGCCGGTGCCGGCTGCGACCACTGCGGGGGCCTTGGCAAAAAAGCCAATAAACGCCGGTGCCACCAGCCACATCAGCACCGTGATCAGGCAGCCGTACACCACCGAGATGGTCATGGCGTCTTTGAGTACCTGACGTGCGCGGTCGCCCTTGCCCGCGCCGGCGTTTTGCGCCGTGAGTGCGCTGACGGTGGCGCCCATGGAACTCGGCACAATGAACAAAAAGCTGATCATCTTCTCGACCAGGCCCACGGCAGCGGCGTCGACGAGCCCTCGGTGGTTGGCGATGACGGTGATGAACATAAACGCCACCTGGATGCAGCCGTCCTGCACGGCCACAGGCACGCCGATCTTAAGAATGCTGCCGAGCACCTCGGGCTGGGGGCGCAGGTCGCTGCGCTTAACGTGGATGTTCGTGCGACGGCTCTTGAGCCACACGAGCGCGAGGGCAACGCTGGCCGTCTGCGCGGTCACTGTGCCGAGCGCCGCGCCCACGGGGCCGAGCCCCATGTGGCCGATAAACAGAAAATCGAGCGCGATGTTGATGATGCATGCCACGCCGATCACGTACATGGGCGAGCGCGAATCGCCCAGGCCGCGAAAGATGGCCGAAAGAATGTTGTACGCGGCGATAAAGGGAATGCCTACAAAGCAAATGCGCAGGTAGGCGGCGGTTCCTTCGACCGCCTCGGCCGGCGTGCCAATGAGTGCCACAATCTGCGGGCAAAGCGCGAGCAGGACAGCGGCCAGCACCACCGAGACACCCATAAAGAGCGTGATGGTGTTGCCGATGGCGGTTTCGGCGCGGTCGAAGCGGCGCGAGCCCACGGCGTGGCCGACGATGACCGTCGTTCCCATGGCCAGACCCACGAGCGTCACGGTAATGATATAGAGCGTCTGCGCGCCATTGCCCACGGCGGTGATGCCGGCGGCGCCGCTAAACTGCCCCATCATGTACAGGTCGGCCATGCCGTAGAGCATCTGCAAAAAGTACGAGAGCATATAGGGCAGGGCAAAGACCGCGATGGTCTTAAGGACATTGCCGCGTGTGAGGTCGTGTTCCATGGGCGAGGCTTTCTGGCTGGGTTCGTTTAGCTACCAGTGTAGTGAAAACCCTACAACGATTGTAGAGTCAAGGTTTATGTTGGCAGTGGGGCGAAAAAGTCACGCCCCGAGCACGATGCTTTGGTCCCTCCATGCTCCTCACCTCGCCTCAAACCATCACAACATTCGACGTTTTTTGCCAAAATCGGGAAAAGCATCGAATGTTGTGATGGTTTTTCTACCACTCGACCGGGTGGAATCGCTTTCTTGCGCACGAAGGTGTGCGGACCCGTGGGCAGGGGAATAAGGTTGGTTATCCGACTCCATTGGAGGGCTCATGGACCTGCCGATCGTCCTGTCCCATAAGACTGCCTGGCTGTACCACAACGTGGCGCGCCCGTCCGAGCCGCTCTCGCGAGCAAGCAGCCTATACGATGAGGACTCGCTTGCTAACGAGGCGGAACCGACCGCGAGCCTGCCCAAATTGGGACTCGATGCCAAGGGGCTGAGGGCTTCAACGGCAGTTGGGATCGTTACCGACTATCTGGTTGCGCTCGGTATTCCACGAGAAGAGCTCGATCATATCGACACGCTCGTCAACTTCGATTTTGAGCGCTCGACGCCGGCTGGATTTAGGTGCCACGTGTTTGGGGCGCCGGTACCTCCAGGCCATCTTATCGAGGTGGCAGAGGGCCTTCTGGTGGTTGATGAGGCCATGTGCTTTGTCCAGGCGGGTTCGTGGATGAGCGAGCTCGAGCAGTTGGAATATGGCTACGAAATCTGCGCCCGATACCATTTGAATCATCTGTCGACAGGCGATTATATCGAGATGGGGCAGAGGTACACCGTTGCCGACTTGATTGCCTATTGCAATGAGAACCGATCTCGCCAGGGGGCTATACGCGCGGCCGCCGCGCTCAAGCGCGTGCACGATGGCGCGCGTTCGCCCATGGAGACGGCCACCGCAATCATGGTCGTAGCAAAACGTTCCCAGGGAGGGCTGGGATACGCCAAGGTTGAGCTCAACCATTGGGTCGATGTTCCCAACGAGTTCAAATATCTCGCAAAGGCCGGGTATTTCGAAATCGACGTATATGCGCCTGCGAGCGGTACGGGGATTGAATACAACGGCTCGGACCATCTTGATAAACAGCGCAGCGCGTCGGATGCGGAGCGTATGACCGTGCTGAGCGCGCTGGGCTTTAGGATGATCGTCCTCACCGGGACTCAGTTTGCCCATCAGCTGCAATTGCATCGGGCGATGAACGCCATCGCGCTCGCTATGGGCCTTAAGTGCGACCGAAGCGAAGCGTTCCAGAAACGTCAGAATGACCTGCGAGAATTCGTGATTCGGCACTGGGACGGCGGCCTCTAGGGGCGTTCCGGCCCTTCTACGGGGTGCCGTGGGCAGACAAACCATCACAACATTCAACGTTTTTTGCCAAAAACGGGAAAAGCATCGAATGTTGTGATGGTCTGTGCTGAGGATGGGCTTGGGAAGCCGGTCTTGCTCGAAGCGACCTGTCCTGTCGTACGGGTGTCGGCGTGATTCTCTCGTGGGGTATTATGTTTTCCGAAGAATAAAACGCCGCGTGAGGGGAGGGCTGCGTGGACGGGCACGTGCAACATGACGGCTTTGGCCGCGATATCAACTACCTGCGCATTGCCGTTACCGACAAGTGCAATTTCCGCTGCATTTACTGCATGCCGGCCGATGGCGTGGCGCCCCGTGCACACGACGAGCTGCTCAGCGCCGAGGAAATCGCCCGCTTTGTGCGCTTGGTGGCGGGGGAGGGCATTCGCCGCGTGCGCCTGACGGGTGGCGAGCCGCTGGTCAGCCGCCGTATCATTCCGCTCATTCGCGACATCCGTGCGATTCCGCAGATC
>CAJMRZ010000067.1 GCA_905215945.1 uncultured bacterium
TCATCCACTACGACCCGTGGTGGAACGTGGCGGCGCAGGACCAAGCAACTGACCGTGCACACCGTATTGGCCAGCAACATACCGTGACCGTGTACAAGCTCATCGCTAAGGACACGATCGAGGAGCGCATTATTCAGATGCAGGAGTCCAAGCGCGATCTGGTCAACAGCGTGCTCGGCGGAGACGGCATCTCGTCGGCACTGTTCACGCGCGAGGATGTTCTGGCACTGCTCGGCGGTGACGGTCGCTAGCCGCGCGCGGGGTGGGACTGCTGGAGCGGACAGGACGGTCGACGCATTTTGGCCCGACCGCTTGCCTGATCCGTTATGTGTTCATTTGCAATGCCGTGGATGGTTTGTCTGCCTTTGGGCATAAGAACCATCAAGAACATTGGCACATCAGCAAAGGAGAACATCATGGCGAAATTCTTTAAGGACCCCGACGGTAAGCTCATCGCTGCCCTTGGCGACGACGTTGCGACCCCTGCCGGTTGCACGGAACTGACCGCAAACACTGAGGACGCGGCGCACGAGAAGCACGTGCCTGTTGTCGAGACCGAGCGCGACGGTCATGTGATTCGCGCCCGCGTTGGCTCGGTCGAGCACCCCAGCCTGCCCGAGCACTACATTGAGTGGATCGCCCTTGAGGCCGAGGGCCGCTTAGAGGTCCATTACCTTGAGCCCGGCATGAAACCCGCGACGTTTTTCGCGGGCGGCTCCAAGACCGGTACCGTCTACGCCTACTGCAACCTGCACGGGCTGTGGTCCGCGACATTCTAGGAGCGCGCCCCCGCTCGGGGTATCATAGCTAGCATATGCACATGCAAGCGCCGACTGCATTATGCGGCCGGCGCTTTTACTACGATTTCGATGGTTTACGACGGAAAGGGCTGAGCCATGAAGCTCGCGCTTGCACAGATCGATATGCGCCTGGGTGATATTGAGGGCATTTGCGGCCGCATCGAGGACCAGGCTCGTCTGGCCCACGAGCGCGGAGCGCGCGTGCTGTGCGTTCCGGCTCCGCTCTTTATGGGCGCCATGCCCGGTGGCGTGCAGCTCGTGGAGATGGCCGTCGAGAAATTGCCGGCTTGACTGGTGGCGCCGAGCGTATCCAGGAGCTTGACATGATCTGCATCGTGCCCGCGGCGGTTTCGTTTGAGGGCCAGCCGCTGCTCGACTACATGATGCTCAAGGACGGTCATGTGGTGCCGGCGCGTTCGAGCATTGCCCTGCAGCGTGGCGAGAACAACGACACGCGTTGGGCGCCGCCGGTGTTCGACGTGGACGGCGTGCGCATCGCCGTGATTTTTGACTTGGACCGCGAACTCGAGATGCTGCCGACCGGTGTTGACCTCATTGCGTATTTCCAATTCAACGCGTTTGACATGACCGACCGCGAGACTGCTGCCATTGCCGCCGTTCGCAGCGGCGCCTACCGCAAGATCGCATCCAAGCGCAGCGTGTGGTTCGCCTGCATGGCGCCGGTCGGTGCCTATGACGAGTCGGTGTATACCGGCGGTTCGTTTGTGCTCGACGACTGCGGTCGCGTGGTGGCCCAGGCGCCGTGCTTTGAGGAGAGCCTGCTGGTTCAGGAGATTCAGCGCGGCGTGATGCTCGATGCCCTGGAAGATCACGAACTGCCCGAGTTTCGTTCCGAGGAGTGGCTGTGGCAGGCGCTGGTGCTCGCCGTGCGCGACAACGCCCGAGCCCACGGTGCGTCGCGTGCTGTGGTGGCACTCGAGGGTGACTTGCCGTCGTCCCTGCTGGCGGCGCTGGCCGTCGACGCTCTGGGCCCGCGCAATGTGATTGGCCTGGTGCTGGGGCGCAACCGTATCTTTACGCCGGCGCAGGAAGAGGCCGAGGCTGCCCGCTGTGCCGCCGTCCGCGCCATCGCCGAGCGTCTGCACATTCGCACCGTCGAGCGCGATGCACCGGATGCGGCGCGTGTGCTCGATCGCGACGTGTCGGCGGGCGATGCCGAGCGCCTGCGCTCGCGCACGCTGGGCCTCATGCTGGAGGACACGGCGCTCGAGCTGGGTGCGATGGCGCTGAGCCCGCTGTCCAAAACCGAGTACGCGCTGACGGCGCCGGCGCTTTGCGGCGGCTATCAGGGCGACTACGCGCCCTTTGGCGATGTGTACCTGTCGACGCTTGAGTTTGTGGCGCGTGTGCGCAACCGCACGTCTTCCGTGGTGCCCCAAGAGCTCGTGACGCTCAACGCGGTGGAAGACTGCATGGAGCGAGTGCTGGCGCAGGCGCTCTCGACGCTCGACGGTCCGGTCGATATGCTCGATCGCGCGGCACAGCTGCTCGGCGGGCTTGAGCCGGGTGAGGTCGATGGCGCGCTCGAGGCGCACGTGGACCGCAATCGATCTTTCGACGATATCCCGATGGCCGCTGGCAAGCCTGAGGCCTGCTCGCTGCTGCTGATGCTCGTTCGACAGGGTGAGGCTGCCCGCCGCATGTTGCCGACGGCACCGATCGTCTCGTCCCGCTCGTTTGCCGAGCGCTCTTGGCCGTACATGCTCGCGTGGTCCGACCTGGGGCTTAATGGCAAGGAGCGTATGTCGGTCGATTCGCTGGCGCGCGCCGAGGTGCGCCGTTTTGCTGACGAGGATACGAGCGAGCGCGTGCGAAACGAGATGATGGGCGTGCTGGGCGAGCTACTGGGTATTTCGCCCGAGCAGATGGAGGAGCTGCGCTCCGAGGACGGTCAGCGTCGTTTGCACGAGGGAATGAAAAAGTTCGAGGGTGAGGTTCAGGACGCCATCGATAAGATGATGGGCGGCCAGGGTGGCCCGCAGGGTGGGCCCCAGGGTGGCCCGATGCCGCATCCGCCGGTTGATCCCCGACAATTTCCGTTCTTCTCTCAGAACTAGGTCGCTGCGCGCCCGCCAGAGCGGCAATCTGCCTTTCAATCGTCGGACATGACCGCCAGGTCAATGCCCTCCTCTTTCAAGGCACCTTGCTCGCTCTGGCGGGCGCTCGCTTGCGTATACTCAACCTACAATTCGATCTCGGCTGACTTATAGGGCTAGCGTTGTGTTATTCTAGAACAGACGTTCGTGAATGATGCGCGGGGCCTTGTCTTGTGCTGTGCTTGTGGCGAGGGGAGGTTGGCTTGGTTATCTTGGGCATTGACCCCGGTTTGGCTCATACGGGTTGGGGGATTATCGAGGAGCGGCGTGGCGAGGTTCGCTGCCGTGCCTATGGCTGCATCGAGACCAGTGCCGGAAGTCCGCTCGCGGTGCGCCTGTCGCATATCGCCCATGACCTTAAGGATGTCGTTGAGCGTTATCGACCCGACACGGCTGCTGTCGAGAGCATCTACTTTGGCGCCAACGTTCGTTCGGCCATCCCCACGGCGCATGCCCGCGGCGCTGCGCTTGTGGCGCTTTCGGAGTGCGCGCTCGAGATTGGCGAGTACACGCCCATGCAGATCAAACAGGCTGTGGTGGGCACCGGCGCCGCGGACAAGCGGCAGGTCGCCTACATGGTACGCACGCTAACGCAGCTCGACCACGACCCGCATCCCGACCATGCCGCCGATGCCCTGGCCTGCGCCATCTGCCACGTAAACCTCAGCCGCACCCGCGCCCTCACCGGTGGCGAGTTCTATCAACAGAGAGGAACCGGATACTGATGATTTCCCAGCTCCACGGAACGCTTGTCGAGTCCACGATGAGCTCTGCTGTCGTCGATGTGTCGGGCGTTGGCTTTGAGCTCGGCATCTCGGGCAGCACTGCGGCCACGTTGCCGACGCCCGGCGGCGAGGTCCGCCTCTACACGCGTATGCAGGTGCGCGAGGACGCCATGACACTTTTCGGTTTTTCCTCAAAGGATGAGCGCACGATGTTCGACCGACTCGTGTCCGTTTCGGGCGTTGGCCCGCGCCTGGCGCTCGCCGTGCTTTCCACCTATACCGTGGGGCAGCTGTATTCGCTGGTGATGGCCGAGGACGACAAGGGCATGGCCAAGGTACCCGGTGTGGGCAAAAAGACAGCTCAGCGCCTGATCCTGGAACTCAAGAGCACCTTTGCCAAGGATAAGGGCTTTGTGCCGGTCGACGTGATTCCCGGACAGGTTGCGATGCCCGTGCCCGCTGCCGCTCCCTCGGCGATCGATGATGCCCGTGCGGCACTCCTTTCCATGGGCTTTAGCCCGCAGGAGACCGATGTTGCCCTGAGCGGGTATGATGGGCAGAATATGCGTGTCGAGGATCTGCTCGGCGCGGCGCTTAAGCGACTTGGAATGGATGCGTGATGTGGGAAGCCGATGACTCTCAGGACCTGTGGGCGACGCCCGGCAACTCGCCGGCGGCATCCATGGCGCACGGCGAGCGCATGGTGGGCTCGGAGCTGACGGCCGAGGACCTCGATGTCGACCGCACTTTGCGCCCCCAGCGCCTGGACGACTACTGCGGCCAGGAGCACATCAAGCAGAGCCTGCGCGTGTTGATCGAAGCGGCGCAGAGCCGTGGCGAGACGCTCGACCACGTGATCTTCTCGGGTCCTCCGGGCCTGGGCAAGACCACGCTGGCCACCGTTATCGCCAACGAGCTGGGCGCTCAGATCAAGACCACGAGTGGCCCTGCCATCGCGCGCACGGGCGACCTGGCGGCCATCCTTACTAACTTGCAGCCGGGTGATGTGCTGTTTATCGACGAGATCCACCGCCTCAACCGTTCGGTCGAGGAGGTCCTGTACCCCGCGATGGAGGACTTTGCCCTCGATATCGTGATTGGCAAGGGTCCGGCGGCGCGCTCGATTCGCCTGGATATCCCCAAGTTTACGCTGGTAGCGGCAACGACCCGCTCAGGCATGTTGACCGGCCCGTTGCGCGACCGCTTTGGCATTTCATATCGCCTGGATTACTACACGGTCGAGGAACTCGCGCAGATTGTGACGCGTTCGGCGACTATCCTGGGCGTGACGATCGACCATCCCAGTGCGCTCGAGATCGGCTCGCGTTCGCGCGGCACGCCACGTCTTGCCAACCGCCTGCTCAAGCGCGTGCGCGATTACGCACAGGTGCGCGGCAACGGCCCCATCGAGCTCGATATCTGTCGCCAGGCGCTTGAGTTCTTCGAGATCGACGAGCTCGGTCTGGACTGGATGGATATTCGCATTTTGGAGACGCTCGCTAAGACGTTCTCCGGTCGTGCCGTGGGACTTACGACCCTTGCCAGCGCGGTGGGCGAGGACCCGGGCACGCTCGAGGATGTCTATGAGCCCTATCTGCTGCAGTGCGGGTTGATGATTCGTACGCCGCAGGGCCGTCAGGCAACCCTTCGCACCTTTGAGCATCTGGGGATTGAACCTACCGTTTAGGGCGCTTTGTTTTGGCGGGCTGTTAGGCTATCGCTGGGCATCGGGTAAACATATCGCCGTTCATCGGTTATGGGCGTTTTACTATTGCGCGCCCGTGCTATGCTGAATTGGTCTTTTTCTCATTCGGTAACGAAAGGACCGCCCATGCCTACTGACATCGAAATCGCACGTTCCGTCACGCCGCTGCCCATTACCGAGGTGGCTAAGAACGCCGGCGTCGACGTAAAGCACCTGATTCCGTACGGCTTCGACAAGGCTAAGGTTGACTATTCACTGCTCAACGAGCCGACCGATCACCAGGCCAAGCTCGTCCTCGTGACCGCTATCAACCCAACGCCTGCGGGCGAGGGCAAGACCACCACGACCATCGGTCTGGCCGACGGCCTGCGTCGTCGCGGCGTCAAGAGTGCCGTTGCCCTGCGCGAGCCTTCGCTCGGCCCCGTCTTTGGCGTTAAGGGCGGTGCTGCCGGCGGCGGCTGGGCTCAGGTCATCCCCATGGAGGATATCAACCTGCACTTTACCGGTGACTTCCATGCCATCGGTGCTGCCAACAACCTGCTGGCCGCCATGCTCGACAACCATATTCAGCAGGGCAACCAGCTCGGTATTGACGTTAAGCGCATTACTTGGAAGCGCGTCGTCGATATGAACGATCGTCAGCTGCGCCACGTTATCGACGGCATTGGCGGTAAGGCCCAGGGCGTGCCGCGCGAGGACGGCTTCGATATCACCGTCGCCTCCGAGGTCATGGCAATCCTGTGCCTGTCTACGAGCATCAGCGACCTCAAGGAACGCTTGGGTGAGATTGTCGTCGGCTACAGCTTTGCCGGCGAGCCCGTCCGTGCCCGCGACCTCAAGGCCCAGGGTGCCATGGCCGCGTTGCTTAAGGACGCACTCAAGCCCAACCTGGTGCAAACGCTCGAGGGCACGCCCGCGTTTGTCCACGGCGGTCCCTTCGCCAACATCGCCCACGGCTGCAACTCTATCATGGCCACGCGTATGGCGATGCGCTTTGGCGATGTCGCCATTACCGAGGCCGGCTTCGGCGCCGATCTGGGCGCCGAGAAGTTCCTCGACATCAAGTGCCGCATGACGGGCGTTCGCCCCAGCGCCGTCGTGGTCGTCGCGACCGCTCGTGCGCTGAAGTACAACGGTGGCGTCGCCAAGGCCGACCTCAACGAGGAGAACCTCGAGGCACTCAAGGCTGGCATGCCCAACCTGCTGCGTCACGTCGACAACATCCAGAACGTTTATGGTCTGCCCTGCGTGGTCGCCATCAACCGCTTCCCGACGGACACCGAGGCCGAGCTTGCGCTCATCGAGTCCGAGTGCCAGAAGCTCGGCGTCAACGTTAAGCTTTCCGAGGTCTGGGCCAAGGGCGGCGAGGGCGCGCTCGAGCTGGCCGATGAGGTCATGCGCCTGATTGAGCAGCCGAGCGAGCTCAAGTTTGCCTATGAGGACGGCGCTGATGTCGCTGATGCCCTCGAGGCCGTTGCCACCAAGGTCTACCGCGCCGACGGCGTTGACTTTACGCCGGCCGCCAAGCGCCAGCTCGCCGAGCTGCGCGAGAATGGCTTTGGCAACCTGCCGGTGTGCGTCGCCAAGACGCAGTACAGCTTTAGCGACAACGCCAAGGCCCTGGGCGCTCCCGAGAACTTCCGCATCACCGTGCGTGAGCTCAAGGTTTCTGCCGGCGCCCACTTTGTGGTCGCACTGACTGGCAGCGTTCTGACCATGCCGGGCCTGCCCAAGATCCCCGCGGCCGAAAACATCGACGTCGACAACGACGGCAACATCACCGGCCTGTTCTAAGCTCGCTGCTCATAGCCGCTTGCACGCCCCGTCGCGCCCACAAGGCACGGCGGGGCTTTTTGATCCTTAAGCCCGCGCATGTCTTGTAGATACCGACGGACTCTGCCCATCATAGGCTTTTGCGCGGGTAGAATGCATGGATAACTTGAGGCTCACGCGCGACGGAAAGGAATCGTTGCATGGATCAGGACAAGACAACCGCGATGGGCGGCTACGGTTCCGCACAGGCTGGCGGTAGCGCCGATGCGACCCACGTTGTTCCCAACCCCGGGTATGCCGACCCCGCCGCG
>CAJMRZ010000068.1 GCA_905215945.1 uncultured bacterium
GTCATCGACCCCAATAAGGTCTGTGACGAGATGGGCGCCGACATCATCCGCCTGTGGGTTGCCTCCGTCGACACCAGCTCCGATGTTTCCATCGACCACGAGATCCTTGCTCGTACGTCCGATGCCTACCGTCGTTTCCGCAACACGCTGCGCTTCCTGCTCTCCGAGCTCGAGGGTCAGTTTGAGCCCGAGACCGACGGCGTCGCCTTTGCCGACCTGCTGCCGCTCGACAAGCTCATGGTTGCCCGCCTGACTCAGGTCCAGGCCGAGGTCGACGACGCCTACGCCAGCTACGAGTTCCCGCGCGCCTACCGTGCGCTCTACGACTTCGTGGTTACCGAGCTCTCCAACGTGTACCTCGACGCCCTGAAGGACCGTCTGTACTGCGACAAGCCCGGCTCGCTCGAGCGCCGCAGCGCCCAGACCGTGCTGGCCGAGCTCTTCTCGATGCTCATGCGCGACCTTCAGCCGATCCTGTCCTACACGGTTGACGAGGCCATGGCATATGCGCCCGCTGGCTGCGTCGATCACCAGAAGTACGCCGCGCTGCTCGATTGGTACAAGTCGCCCATCACGTTCGACGAGGCCAATGAGTTTGAGGGCGTGCTCGAGGCTTCACTCGAGCTCCGTAGCGCCGTGACCAAGGCCCTTGAGGATGCCCGTTCTGCCGGCACCTTCACCAAGAGCCAGCAGGTTCGCGTCAAGGCGGTCGTTCCCGCCGAGATGTACGCGCTGCTGACCGGCGACAAGGCTGTCGACCTGGCCGAGTTCTACATCGTCTCCGATGTTGAGCTGACCCAGGGCGAGGAGCTCTCCGTTGCCATCGAGGCTGCCGAGGGCGAGTGCTGCGACCGTTGCTGGAACTACCGCACCACCGTCGGCGAGTACAACGGCCACGCTCATATTTGCAAGCGCTGCGCGGAGGCGCTGAACTAGCCGTTGGGGACGTTCTTAAACGACTGTCAAACAAGAACGTCCCCAACGTCAACTTTTGTCGCGTCCAAGCGGCATTCTGTTTTTCGGAATGCCGCTTTCGTTTTTAGCTGGTTATTTCGCTAGCGTTGGTGAATATGCTGCGCGTTTGGCGTTTGTCACTATAAGATGATTACTTGCATTAAACGGAATTCGATGTTCTTGAGGGTAGGGGATTGATTTGGGTCGTACTGGGGATATGACGCCGCCTTTGCGTTGGCGGTTGGGTGTTGCTGGTGGGGTGGCGCTGGTTGTGCTGCTTGTTGACCAGTTGACCAAGCTTGCGGTTCGTGCCGTGGGCGATGCACTGCATGTGACCGTCATCCCCGGCGTGATCGACTTCCTGTTTGTCCGCAATATCGGCGCTGCCTTTAGCATGGGCGAGGGGCATGGCATCGCGTTTGCCGTGCTGGCGCTGGCGGTCATTGTCGCTATTGCCGTGTACCTCGTTCGTGCACCCCAGCTCGCCCATCTTGAGGTTGTGGGCATGGCGATGGTTGCGGGCGGTGCTATCGGCAACGCTATCGATCGTTTGGCCTTTGGCTTCGTGACCGATTTTATTGCCACCACCTTCATCGACTTTCCCGTCTTCAATGTGGCCGATATCGGCATTACGGTCGGTGTTGTGCTGGCGCTTATCGGTTACATGTTCTTGAGTCCCGCCGCTCGCGAGGTCGATGCGACTGCTGAGCTCAATGCCCGTGATGAGGCCCGCGCTAAGCGCAAAGCCAAGCAGCGTGGGGAGCGTGCCCGCAAGATTCGCGAAAGGAATGAGCGTTAATGGCCGACATCCATATTCTTGTTGCCGACGATTGCTCTGGCCAGCGTCTCGACGGCTTTCTGGGTGCCAACGACGGCTGCCCCACGCGCTCTGCCTGCGCGCATTTGATCGAGGGCGGCGCCGTAATCGTGAACGGCGAGACCTGTCTGTCAAAAAAGTATGCCGTACGCTCCGGTGACCGCATCTCGGTCGACTTGCCCGAGCCGCACGACCCGACCGACGTGATTCCCGAGGCCATTCCCCTCGATATCCGCTACGAGGACGACTACCTCATCGTGCTCTCCAAACAGCGCGGCCTGGTGTGCCATCCCGCCCACGGCCACGAGAGCGGCACCCTTGCGAACGCTCTGGTCTACCACTGCGGTATCGATCATCTTGGTACCGTGCAGGGTGAGGACCGCCCCGGCATCGTGCATCGCCTGGATCGCGATACCTCGGGCCTTATGCTCGCGGCAAAAGACGACGACACCCAGCGCGCGCTTCAAAATCTTATCCGCACGCGCACGCTCGACCGTCGCTATATCACGCTCGTTCACGGTCACATCGCTATGGATGAGGGCACCATTAACACCGGCATTGCCCGCTCTACGCGTGACCGTGTCAAGATGGCGGTTTCGGACGAACCCTTTGCCCGTCAGGCCATTACGACATTTAAAGTCCTCGAGCGCTTTGATTCCACGCGCTTTGACGATGGTTATACGCTCGTTGAGTGCCATCTGTTTACCGGTCGCACGCACCAGATTCGCGCGCATATGCGTCATATCAACCACGCCTGCGTGGGCGATCCACTCTACGGCAAGTGCGATGCGCGCGCCGACCAGGGCCTGACCAGGCAGTTCCTTCATTCCTGGCGCGTGGCGTTCGACCATCCCGTGACGGGGGAGCGCATTGAGTGCCGCGACGAGTTGCCGTGGGATCTCGCTGCGGTTCTCGACGATCTGGCTCCGCGCTCGCTCGGTCGCACGGCCGTTGGAGATGAAATCGTTCCGCAGCTCGGTCTTCTCGAAGCCTAGCCAGTATTAGGTGGTTTCTTGAACTCGGTAAGCCTGCGGTAAGATATACGATTGTTTACGTTACGCGTTGCTGGGAGCCTGCATGCTCGCCTTTTTACAAACCAACACACCCATCGTGATCTTCAACCAGATTGTCGTCACGCTGCTCACGGTCTGCTTTCTGTACCAGGTGGTCTTCTTTGTCATTGGCGCTCTTCGTGGCGAGGTCGCGCCTCCCAAGGCCAAAAAACTCCATCGCTATGCCTTTTTTATCGCGGCGCATAATGAGGAGGCCGTGATCGCCAACCTCGTTCGCTCCATCAAGGACCAGGATTATCCGTCCGAGCTCATCGAGGTTTTCGTGGTCGCCGATGCCTGCACCGACAACACGGCGCAGCTCGCGCGCGAGGCCGGTGCCATTGTTTACGAGCGCAATGACCTGGCCCGCAAGGGCAAGAGCTGGGTCATGGACTTTGGCTTCGACCGCATTCTCAACGAGTATCCCGACACGTTTGAGGGCTACTTTATCTTCGATGCCGATAACGTTATCTCCCGCGATTACGTTTCCAAGATGAATGATGCCTTTGACCAGGGCTTCCATGTGGTCACGAGCTATCGCAATTCCAAGAACTTCGGCAGCTCGTGGATCTCGGCTGCTAATGCCACGTGGTATCTACGCGAGGCGCGCTTCCTCAACAACGCGCGTAATATCTGCAAGACGTCCTGCGCTGTTTCGGGTTCGGGTTACCTTATCTCGTCAAGCGTTATCGAGGGCATGCACGGTTGGCAGTTCCACACGCTGACCGAGGACATTCAGTTCACTACGTTCTGCGCTATTCACGGTATTCGCATTGGCTATGCGCCGGCGGAGTTCTTTGACGAGCAACCCGTGACGTTCAAGGCATCCTGGAAGCAGCGTATGCGCTGGACCAAGGGCTTTTACCAGGTGTTCTTTACCTACGGTAAGCATCTGGTCAAGTCGACGTTCCGCTATCATCGCTTTGCCGCCTACGACATGTTCATGACGATCGCCCCGGGTATGCTGCTGTCGCTCATCTCGATGCTCGCCAATGCGACGTTCCTGATCGTGGGTGGACTCTCGCACGGCTTTTTGGCTACCGAAGTCGAGATGCAGGCGTGCGCCGCTTCGCTCATTATGACCTTCGCCATGATGTATCAGACCTTCTTTATCCTGGCGCTGCTCACGACTATCTTTGAGTACAAGCACATTCACTGCGCGCAAAAGTGGCGTCTGGTGACTAACCTGTTTACCTTCCCGATCTTTATGTTCAGCTATATCCCCATCACGGTGGCCGCGCTGTTCCTGAAGGTCGACTGGGTGCCGACGCAGCACGCCGTCAACGTTACCCTTGACGAGGTCATGCAAGGCGCCAAATAACCACCACCAAAACCACCGCAAAGGGGACAGGCACCTTTGTGGTGGTTTTTGCTTTTGCGATGCAGCTCGAGGAGGAGTCCGATGGTCTATATCCCGTTTTGGATTTGCATCTTTGCCGGCGTGGCAATTGATGCCCGAGAGCGACGGTTTCCCAATGGGCTTGCCGGCGCATGTGCCGTGACGGCGTTGGCGGGCGTTTGGCTCGACCTCGGTTTGAACACAGCGCTTGACCACGCCGGTCTTGCGGTCATCGTCTACCTTGGCCTTGTGCTTACCGAGTCGCTCTGGCGTAGAGTTCGCCACGCTCCTGGCATTGGCATGGGGGACGTCAAGGCACTCTTTGCCCTTTGTACCTTCGATCCCCTGGGCGGCGTTGTCGCGTTTGCGGTTGCGCTCCTGACCCTTGCCGTCGCTTGCCTCATCGCAAAATCGCGCTCCCTGCCATTGCTCCCGTTTTTAGTGCCGATTTTTGCCATAATCGAGGTCGTGGGCTGCACTTTGTAACCGATTGCGCATCCTTTTTAAGGAGCATGCCATGGAATCTAATCAAGAAACGGCCGTCATTAAGGCGCGCATGGACCGTATTCCCTCGGCGTTGTCGCCCGAGCTTGTCGAGCGCATTGCCGCCGATCGTGCTTCGGGCTATGTCAACCCGTATCGTTGCAACGATGATCAGGTCATTCGTCGTATTGATCGCGCCGCCGACAAAGGCACGCTTATGCGTCCGGCGTTTATGCGCGATACCGAAAAGATACTTCATCTTCCGGCGTACACCCGTTATGCAGGCAAAACGCAGGTCTTTAGCTTCCGTAGCAATGACGATCTGTCACGCCGCGGTTTGCACGTGCAGCTCGTCTCCCGCATTGCGCGCGATATCGGTCGCGCCCTGGGGCTCAATTGCGATCTGATCGAGGCGATTGGCCTGGGTCACGACTTGGGACACACGCCTTTCGGCCATGCCGGCGAGCGCTTCCTCAACGATATCTATCATGAGCGTACGGGGCGTTATTTTTTCCATAACGTGCAGTCGGTTCGCGTGCTCGACGCGTTGTATGGCCGCAACGTGTCGCTCCAGACGCTCGACGGCGTGCTATGCCATAACGGCGAGTACGAGCAGCGTGTGTTTGAGCTCTCGGACATGGGCTCCTTTGACCAGTTTGACCAGACGGTTGAGGATTGCATTGCCACGGGCTATAGCGCAATTGAGCATCTGCGCCCCATGACGCTCGAGGGCTGCGTCGTTCGCATCTCGGATATTCTTGCCTACGTCGGTCGTGACCGTCAGGATGCGATCGCGGCGGGCCTGCTTTCGCCCGACGCTTTTGATGATGGCCGGGGCGGTGCCTACAACAGTTGGATCCTCACGCATGCCTCCATCGATATCGTTGAGCACAGCTATGGTAAGCCGCGCATCGAGATGAGCGAGGACCTGTTTGAGGAAATTCGCCGAGCCAAGCGCGAGAACTACGAGAAGATCTATAGCAAGGGCGGTATCGAAGGCGATTCCGAGGCGGAGCTGCGCGAGGCGTTCGTAAAGCTCTACGACCGTTGCCTGCGGGATCTTAACAGTGGCGACGAGTCCTCTTACATCTTTAAGCACCATATTTCGCGCATTGAGCAGCAGCTTTCCTACTATGATCGCACCTATGCCTGGCAGGACGACAAGGATCAAGCCGTGGTGGATTATATCGCGAGCATGACGGACGGTTATTTCTGCGAGCTCACGAGCAAGCTGTTTCCGGGATTGAAGTTTCCGCACCGTACCTATATTAACGAACGGTAGTTCGTATTAATTCGGTATACTGTTAGTGGAAAACGTTTTTGATTGATACACGGGATGGCTATGGACGACCTTTTTTCTGCTTCGACGCGCGAGCGTTCCTTTCAGAATGCGCCGCTTGCGGTGCGCATGCGCCCCAATTCGCTCGACGAGTACGTGGGCCAGCAAAAGGCCGTCGGTAAGGGTTCATGGCTGCGTGCCGCGATCGAGCACGACGTGCTTTCGAGCGTGATTCTGTACGGGCCTGCCGGTACGGGCAAGACGACGCTGGCCCACATTATCGCCAACCATACCAAGAGCGAGTTTGTTGAGGTCAGCGCCGTCACGGGTACCGTGAAGGACCTGCGTCGTGTGATTGATGAGGCCAAGACGCGCCTGAATACGTACGACCGCCGCACCATTCTATTCATCGATGAGATTCACCGCTTCTCTAAGTCGCAGCAGGATGCCCTGCTGCATGCAGTTGAGAACCGTACCGTCATTATGATTGGCGCTACGACAGAGAACCCGTACTTTGAGGTCAACTCGGCACTGTTGTCGCGCGGGCGCGTCGTGGAGCTTGAGCATCTGAAGGATGAGGATATCGCCACGCTTATTGAACGTGCACTTGAGGCACCGCAGGGCTTGAACGGTAAGTTCTCGGCCGATGAGGATGCGGTCAAGACCATCTGCACGCTGGCAGCGGGTGACGCTCGCTCGGCGCTCACGACGCTCGAGCTTGCGAGCGAGATTGCCGTCACGCGTCCCGATACCGAGGGAACGCCAGCGCCGGCGGCGGGGGAGCGCTATCCCATCACCGTGGATGACGTGAAGATCGCCAACCCGCGTCGCGGCTTTACGTATGACAAAAACGGCGACATGCACTACGACGTTATCAGTGCGTTTATCAAGTCCATGCGTGGCAGCGATCCAGATGCCACCGTCTATTGGCTTGCCCGAATGATCGATGCGGGGGAGGATCCTAAGTTTATCGCCCGTCGCATTATGATTCATGCTTCTGAGGACGTCGGCAACGCCGATCCGCAGGCGTTTTTGGTGGCACATGCCGCGTTTAAGTCTGCCGAGGTCATTGGCTATCCCGAGTGCCGTATTAACCTCGCGCAGGCTGCGCTCTATGTTTGTTTGGCGCCTAAGTCCAATGCCTGTGAGGCGTCCATTGATGCGGCACTGGCCGATATCCATTCTAGTGGTCTTCGTGAGGTGCCGAGTTATCTGCGCGATCGCCATCGCCCAGGCAGCGACGACTACGGTGTGTATAAATACCCGCACGATTATCCCGAAGGCTGGGTCGATCAGCGCTATTTGCCCGAGGGGCTGGAGCGCGGTGCGTTCTGGCAGCCTGCCGGGCGCGGCTGGGAAGAGTGGCGCGTAGAGCAAAGCGAACGAGACCGCAGCGGGAATGC
>CAJMRZ010000069.1 GCA_905215945.1 uncultured bacterium
GTAGCCCATCTGGCGCTCGTTGCCGGGGTAGTTGGCGGTAAAACTCGAGATGCTCAGGATGTCCTTGCAGCCGCGCTCGATGAGGTGCTCGGTCGCCATGTAGCCACCGCCGATGTTGTCGGAGCCCACGTGTGGGAAACCGAGGTCGTTTTCGGGCGCACGGTCGATGCAGACCACGGGGATTCCGTGGGGGACGAACTCGCCGTCGAGCCTGCGCAGGCCGGAGATACAGATGATACCGTCGGCCTGCTTGCTTGCCAGCGTGCGGAAGTAGTCACGCTCGCGGGCGGGGTCATTGGCGCTGTTGCAAACAAAGACCGAGTAGTCCTCGGTTGCCAGCTCGCGCTCCACATGCAGGGCGATCTTGGAAAAGAAGTCGTTGGAGATGTCCGGCACGATCATGCCGATGGTCCGGGACTGGGCCATACGGAGGCTCTTCGCCGCCATGTTCGTGACGTAGCCGTATTCCTTTAGGGCGGCTTCCACGCGTTTGCGGGTGTCTTCGGAAAAACGGCCGCTGCCGTTGATGACGTGGGAGACCGTGGCGACGGATACGCCGGCCGCGACGGCAATCTGGCGCATGGATGGGCGCTTGCCTGGTGTGGGCATGGGGCCTCCTGCTGCTTTCGGGTGGTTAACAGATTAACCGAGATTGTAGCGCATGCGCGATGCCGTAATGGGTCGCTTCGAAGTCGTTTTGTCGCGCTCGGTCTGCACCTTGGATAAGAAGGAGTTCGTCGAGCACTCCGATCCGGAGCGCACGCGCGCCAACATCCCGCTGTTCCAGCAGGGCATCATGATACAGCAGCTCAACTCCGAGAAGCTCGTGGTCGAGACCATGGTGAAGTTCTGCGGCTAGTAATTACTGCATTACATATTCTGTTGTCACCTGGGAGGCTTGTTTTTGCGGGCCTCTTTGTGTTGCTATGGAGCCCTGGCCTGTCGATAAACAAAGCGCCCGCTTGCCGGGGAGCAAGCGGGCGCTTCTGAGCGAATATGTTTGCGGCGAAAGCCGTAATGAGCGGTGAGGTGGCGACTAGTTGGTCGTACCGGAATCGTCGCCCGTGCCCGTGCCCGAGCCCGAGCCCGAGCCCGAACCAGAAAGTGCGACCGTCAGTGTAATCGTGCTGTCGGTGGACTGCTTGCCGGTGGGGGAGACGCCTGTAACGGTGGCATCCTCGTTACCGCTTACGGGATTGCCGTTCTGGTCACAGAAGCCAATGTTATAGAAACCGGCGTTGTTGAGCGCGGTGACGGCGGCGGATATGCTCTTGCCGTACAGGTTGCCCGGAACACTGGCCTTGCCGGACTTCTTGGCAATGACGACGGTAATCGTGGCGCCGGGCTTCTGCTTGCCGCTGGGGTTCCAGCTGATCACGGTGCCCTCGGTAACCGAGTCGTTCTCCTGGTAGCTAACGTCGACGCCAAAGCCTGCCATATCGAGGGCGTTGCGCGCCTGGGCCTCGGTCATGTCGGTCAGATCGGGGACGGACGTGGTATCCGGGCCGCTCGAGACCTTGTACGAGATGGTCGTGCCCTTTGCGACTTCCTTACCGGCTTCGGTGCTCTGCTCAAAGACCTGGCCCTCATCGGCCTCGTTGGCCTCCTCGGAGGCGTTGCCCTTCAGGCCAACGCTTGCCAGCGCGGCTTCTGCCTGGTCCTTGGTCAGGCCGAGAAGCTGGGGAACCTCAACCTTCTCGGAGGGCTTGGGGCCCTTGGAGATTACCAGGTTCACCTTGGTGCCCTTGGCCTTCTTGGTGTTGCCGTTGGGCGTCTGCTCGGCGACCTTGCCCTCGTCGACATCGTCGTTGTAGCTTTGGTCGATGGTGCCGACCTCGAGGCCGGCTTCCTTGATCAGCTCGACGGCAGTCTGCTGGTCCTTGCCCAGCACATCGGGCACGGTGACCTGCTCGCCGCCAAAGAGTCCTGTGGCAAAGGCCACCACGATGCCGATGACGGCAACCGCTGCCACCACGGCGGCGATGATCTTGTTTTTGTTGGATTTGGGCTTTTCGACCTCGTAGGAGCCGGTGGAGCCCGAAACCGAGCTACGGGTGGTATTCTGCCCGCTCACGCCCGAGACGGGACGCACCATGGCGCGCGTCTGATCGGAAAGCTCGCGAGTCTTGGTGGCGCCCAGCTCGCCGGGGGCACCGATGATGCGCGTGGGCTCCGAGACGTTGACGGCACGGCCCGACAGGTAGCTGTTGAGCACCTGACGCAGCTCGTCGGCGGTCTGGAAGCGGTTTGCCGGGTCCTTCTCCATGCACTTGAGGATGATGCGCTCAAGGTCGGCGTCGACACCGGAGTTGATCTGGCTCGGCGGAATAGGCAGCTCGTTGACCTGCTTGAGTGCGACCGAGATAGCGTCGTCACCGTCAAAGGGCACGCGGCCGGTGGCGCATTCATACATCACGACGCCCAGCGAGTAGATATCCGAGGTGGGGCCGAGGTCCTGACCACGGGTCTGCTCGGGGCTGACGTAGTGGGCGGTTCCCAGCACGTTGTTGTCTTGCGTGAGGTGGCTGTTCTTGGCGCGCGCGATGCCAAAGTCCATCACCTTGATGTTGCCGTCGGGCAGCACCATGATGTTCTGCGGCTTAATGTCGCGGTGGATGATCTCGTGCTTGTGGGCGACCGAAAGCGCGGAGCTGATCTGCGAGCCGATCTGGGCGACCTTCTTGGGGTCGAGGGCGCCGTGGCTCTTGATGCCGCTCTTAAGGTCGGTACCGCGCAGGTACTCCATGACGATGTAATAGGTGTCGCCGTCCTTGCCCCAGTCGTAGACGCCCACGATATAGGGGGAGGACAGGCCGGCCGCTGCCTGGGCCTCCTGCTTAAAGCGTGCGGCGAAGGTTGCGTCGCCAGCATACTGCGGCAGCATGATCTTGACGGCTACCGTGCGGTCGAGGACCTGGTCCTGTGCGCGGTAGACGGTCGCCATGCCGCCTGTTCCCACCTTATCCTTGAGGAGGTATCTTCCCCCGAGGACCCTCTGTTCCATTCCTGCTCCTAACATAACTATTCGCTCAACGATGTGTGTAGTACCAAATGTGTGGCCGCTGGGGCCGTGTGGCGCGTTGCCGCTAGCTCATCGGCCGCGGCGCGCCCCAAGTATCCGCTTTGATCACGGGCATCACGCTCCCTGTGCGGCGAGCGCCGCGGTCAGGACGATGCCGGCAATCTTGGCCGCCTCGACGTCGTGTTTGTCGTAATCCTCCAGGGCCACCGAGATGGCAACCGTGGGTGAATCGTAAGGCGCAAAGCCAACAAACATAGAGTTGACGTTGGTGCCGCCGATCTCGGCCGAACCGGTCTTGCCGGCAACCTTGACGCCCGGAATCTGGGCATCGGTGCCGGTACCGGACTGGACGACGGCGAGCATGGCCTGCTTGACCTGGTCGGCCGTGGCAGAGCTGACAGCCTGGCCCAGCGAGCGGGACTGCGTGGTCTTAACCACGGTTCCGTCCGGGGCGAGTATCTGGGACACAAAGAACGGGTTCATGACCACGCCGCTGTTGGCGATAGCGGCAGCGATCACGCAATTCTGCATGACGGTGGTCTGCGGGCCAGGTGTGTGGTCCATGCCGACGGGTTGGCCGGCGCCTGCCCAAGCGGTCTCCCACTCGGTCATAAGCGACGGGTCGGCCATGATGGAAGCCGCGGTGGTCAGATCCTGACCGAGCTTTTGACCGTAGCCAAAGGCGTTGGCAAACTGGACGAGCGAGTTGGCGCCGACCTCGTTGGCCACCTGGCCAAAGACGACGTTGGACGACACGGCGAAGGCCTGCTGCAGGCTGATGGTTCCGTAGCTCTCGTTGGCATCGTTGGTGACCGGCGCGTTGCCAATATCCATGGAGCCGGGCGCCTGGTACGTGCTGGTAAGGCTGGCGGTGCCGGTTTCGAGCGCCGCGGAGAGCGTGACGACTTTAAAGGTCGAGCCCGGGGTGTAGAGCGCGTCCATGGCGCGGTCGTACATGGAGCCGTCCTCGCCACCGCCCGACTGCATCAGGGCATCGATGTTGGTGTTGTCATAGGTGGGCGAGCTCGCGCACGCGAGGACCGCACCGGTACGCGGATCCATGACCACCACAGCGCCCTTAAAGCCCTTGAGCGCCTGCTCGGCAGCCGTCTGGATGCGCGAGTCGATGGTGAGCTTGGCGGTATTGCCCGGCTGGGTCTGCCCCGCGAGCGATGCGATGGCGTTGTTCCAGCTGGAGTAATCCTTGGAGCCGGTGAGCGTATCGTTCATGACGCTCTCGATGCCGGCGGTGCCGTATTGCTGGCTCACGTAGCCCACCACGTGCGCGGCCATGTTGCCGTTGGGGTAGGAGCGGGCGTAGGTGCCGTCCTCCTGCTGCAGCGACTCGGCTAGTGTCACGCCGTCGAACGTGATGATGGAGCCACGCTGGATGTACTTGGAGCGGGCGATGGTGTGGTTGTTGGTCGGCATGTCCTGATAGTCCTTCGCCTTGATGACCTGGACATAGGTGAGGTTGCCGATAAGGATGGCGAACAGCGCCGTGAAAGCAAACACGGCACGAGTCAGACGGTTGGCAAGTGCAACGCGGCCGAGCACGCCGGACTCTGGCGTGTCGAGCAGGCGACGACGCATGCGAGAACCCGCAGAGTGGTTGCCGTGGCTGTAGGAAGGTGCGTTGGCAAAACGCGTACCGGTCGGGGCAGCGGCGGATGCGACCTGATCATCGGTGATGGCGGCCATGGTGCCGGTGCCGGTGAGCTCGGCTTCGCGTCCGGTTGCCTCGTCGCCGGCGCGCAGCAGCAGCGCGACGATGATAAAGCTCGCCAGCAGCGAGGAGCCGCCCTGGCTCATAAAGGGCAGGGTGACGCCGGTCAGCGGGATCAGGCGGGTTACGCCGCCAACGATTAAGAATGCCTGGAAGCTGATGGCCGCCGTAAGGCCGGTCGCGCTAAAGGCGGCAAGGTCGGACTTGGCGCGGGCGGCCGTGGTGAGGCCACGCACGGCAAAAAGCATAAACAGGATGAGCACGGCGCCGCCGCCCAAAAGGCCCATCTCCTCGCCGATGGCCGAGAAGATAAAGTCGGACTCGACGACAGGGATGTTGTTGGCCATGCCGTTGCCGATGCCAACGCCGACCAGACCGCCATCGGCAAGCGAGAAGAGCGACTGGACGATCTGGTAGCCCTGGCCCTGGGCGTCCTTAAACGGATCGACCCAAACCTGGAAACGCACCTGAACGTGCGATAGGAACTTGTAGGCGCCCACGGCTCCGACGGCTAAGAGCGCAAGGCCGATAACGACATACGAAAAGCGCCCCGTGGCAACGTAGAGCATCAGCAAGAAGATGGTGTAGAACAGCACGGCCGAACCAAGATCGCGTTCGAAGACGACGACGAGCAGGCACACACCCCACACGGCAAACAGCGGCAGCAGCAGTCGCAGGCGAGGGATCTTAAAGCCCAGGATCTTGCGGTTGGAGATGGAGAGCAGCTCGCGGTTCTCGGCCAGGTACCCGGCCAGGAACAGCACGATAAAGACCTTGGCGAACTCGCCGGGCTGGATGGTAAAGCCCGCGATGCGAATCCAGAGCTTGGAGCCCGAGATCGTGGTGCCGATAAAGATGGGCAGCATCAGCAGGATGATGCCGATAATGCCAAAGGTGTACTTGTAGCGCATGACCACGTCGAGGTTTTTGACCAGTGCGAGCGTTCCCACCATCAGGGCCACCGAGACAAACAGGATGATGAGCTGTGAGATGGCGAGAGCGGGGGCGAGACGCGTCACGAACGTGATGCCGATGCCCGAAAGCACAAAGACAATGGGCAGGATGGCGGGGTCGGCACCGGGCGCCAAGATGCGCACGGCAATGTGGGCCGCGGCAAAGGCGGCAAAGAGGCCGATCGGTACGGCGAGCGTCTCAAAGGAGATGGCAGCGCCCGCGGTGAGGACGTACATCGCATACAGCAGGATGACGGGGAACGCCGAGGCGATGAGCAAGAGCAGCTCGGTGTTGCGGCGACTCATAAGCGGCACTCCCTTTCTAATTCTTATCGGAGGCTTCGGCCTCGGCGGACTGTTCGGCGGTTTTCTCGGAATCTGATTCGGAGGTCGATCCCTGATTGGTGTTGTCGCGAATCGTTTGCGCGTCGATCACCTGGCGGGTCTGCTCCTCGTCGATCTGGTGGCGGTACTTGGATATCGTGTCCTGCGCATCGTCGACACTTGTTTGCGGAATACCCGCCTTGAGGCGGTTTTGCGTGTCTTCGGGCAGGTCGGATAGCTTGATGCTGGTTTCGCTTTCGAGCCAGTGGAGCTTGAGTCCGAGCGGCTTGCCGGGCAGGCCGCGCCAGACGGCGACATTGCCCTGGTGGGTACCCAGGTAGTACGAGCCGGTGACACCCGTGTAGGCCCAGATGCCAGCTGCCAGCACAAAGACGAGGGCCAGGATGGCGGCGATAGTAACGTTGCGGCGACGCACGCGTTGCGCCTCGCGCATGACGCCATCGTCAACCAGGTCAACGACTACTACGGTCACGTTGTCGTGGCCGCCGGCGGCAAGCGCCGCGTCCACTAGGTTGTCGACGCAGATTTGCGCGGTTGAGGACTGCGTGGCGATGTTCTCGATATCGCTATCGGGAATCATGCTCGAAAGGCCGTCGGAGCACAGGATCAGACGGTCGCCTTCCTCGATATGCAGAGTGAAGTGGTCGGCATACATGGCGGGGTCCGAGCCCAGCGCACGGGTGATGACCGAACGGTTGGGGTGGACGCGAGCCTCGTCTGCCGTGATCTCGCCAGCGTCCACGAGCTCCTCCACGTAGGAGTGGTCGCGGGTCACGCGGATGAGCGTGCCCTCGTGGAGCAGATAGGCGCGAGAGTCGCCCACGTGGGCGATGGCGAGCGTGTCGTTTTCGATGTAGGCGCAGGTGGCCGTGCATCCCATGCCGGGTTTGCCCAGGCCGTTGAGGGCGGCCTCGATCACGGCTGCGTTGGCGGCCTCGACGGCTGCGGCCAGGCGTGCTGCGTCGGCGGACTGTGGGGCCGTCTTGGCAATAGTCTCGACGGCGATGGAAGAGGCTACCTCGCCGGCAGCGTGACCACCCATGCCGTCGCATACGCAAAAGAGCGGCGACTGCACCAGGTAGGAATCCTCATTGTGCGGGCGCACGCAGCCAACGTCGGAGCGGGCGCCCCACATAAGTTGCGTGGTGGTGCCGGCATCATAGGTCGAGTCGGTCTCGATGCGCTCCTCGGTCAGGGGCTCAAAGCTCATGGTCGAGCCGGGGTCTTTGAGCTTGTACGCAGTGAGTTTTGATGATTATATATTTTAGCATGC
>CAJMRZ010000070.1 GCA_905215945.1 uncultured bacterium
TAGCGGTCAGCTCCTGTGCGTACTTGCAGCTGTCCTTCACGTCCACGATGCTCTCGAAGCCGTCGCGGGTGCCGGAACCGGCCTCACGGCCGATCAGCACGATCTCGCGCACACCGCCGGCAACCAGGTCGCGCACCTCGGAGATAATGCTCTCAGCATTGCGCGAATGATAGCGACCGCGAATATAGGGGATCATGCAGAAGCTGCAGAAGCGGTTGCAGCCATCGGAAATCTTGACGTAGGCGACAGCACCCTCGACGGTACGCTTGACCTGCGGGATATAGGCTGCGATCTCACGCTCGACACCCAACACGCCATCGATGACCGCCACGATGCCGTCCTCCTCGTCGGCCTTCACAAAGGCCGCGACCTCTGGCAGCTCGTCAGGCAGGTCGTCGCCATAGCGCGACGGCACGCACCCGCACATGACGATGGGGCAAGAACGAACGCCGTCCTGAACCTCGTTGGCGAGCTCGAGCGTGGTCTCGATGCTCTCGGACGTTGCGGAGGCGAGGAACGAGCATGTATTGACGATGGCGATATCGGCGTCCTGCGGGTCGAATGCCTCCTCGTAGCCTGCGGCGGTCAAAAGAGAACGCATGCGGTCGGTGTCAACCTCGTTCTTAGCGCACCCGAGGGTGATGTAGAGCACGGAGCCCAACGGTGTATCCATGTTGGAGAGCGGTCCTTTCGATTGATATTAGCGGTAGTTGGTGAACTGCAGCGGCTGGCCGTAGTCCTGGTCGCGCAGGAACTGGATCACGGTCTGCAACGCGTCCTTCGAAGCAGAGGAAACACGCAGCTTGTCGGCCTCGATGGTCACCTTGACCTTGAGCTTTTGGTCCTTGATGTCCTTGTTGATCTTCTTGGCGGTCGCCTGGTCGATACCCTCGACGATATGGCCGAGCACGCGCACGGTGCCGCCCGACGCCGCCTGCGGAGCATCCCACGAGACAGCCTTGAGGTCGATGCCGCGCTTGATGAGCTTGGAGCTCAGCACGTCAACAATCTGCTTGGAGACAAAGTCGGCCGGGGCGTTGATCGTAAAGAGCTTGTCGCCCTTCGAAAGCTCGATCGTGGCGCCGGAATCCTTAAGGTCATAGCGCTGGGAAATCTCGCGCGTGGTCTGCTGGAAGGCGTTGTCGACCTCTTGCATGTTGACCTCGGACACGACGTCGAAGCTGGAATCTTTAGCCATGATGTTTCCTTTCGCGTACGAGCGACTTAGTAGCTATCGTACGAATAGTCGGTAGAATCGGTGGGCGTCTGACCGTCAGTTGCGGTATCGGCGCCATCCGTGGACTGGGCATCGGTACCGTCGGTGGTATCGGCACCGTCGGTGGTGTCGGTACCATCAGAACTTTCACCATTCTCGGAATCAGTCGTCTCCTTCTTGGGAACGGTGATCGTCACACGCGCAACGCCCGAGGTCTTGGTATCGTAACGGACCTTTTCGCCGTTCTTGGTAACGGTGACATCGGAAGGCTTGGATGTGGTGATCTCGATCGAGGACTCGGGCGTGTACTCCTGCTCAAAGGGGCCAGTCGCCTGGGCGCCATAGACCGACTTGCCGTCGACCTTGACCTCAATCCACGCGGTCTTTCCCTTGGCAACGGAGACTTTGACCTTCGTGACCTCGTTCTCTTCCTTCTTGGCCGTCGTCTTGGTAGCGTCCGAGTCAGTCGACTCATCCGTCGCCTCATCGGTGTCTTCGTCCTCGTCGACCGTTTCGGTCTTCTTAGAAGACTTCTTGGTCGTCGTCTTGGTAGCAGTGGGCGTCTCGGGCGTGGTCTCGGGCGCCGAAGATGCGCAGCCGCGCAGAAGCACCACGATGAGCACGATCAGCAGCAAGGCCACGGCACCGATGCCGGCGTAAACGATACGAGGATCTAGACCGTTGTTCTGGGAAGCACGCCCACCGCCGCGTCCACGACTGGAACTGCTGCGGCCGCCTCCCTGAGGGATACGACCACGATTGCTATCGGAACGGCCGCGATAGCCACCCTGGCCCTGAAAGCTGCGCTGACCCGAGCGGGGCGCAAGTTCACCGCGGCCTTGATAGCCCCGCTGGCCCGAACGCGGAACCGAGGAGCGCTGGCCATACGGCTGCGATTGAGAGCGAAGACGCGGCGTCACCTGCGTGGCATCGGCATCCGCATAGCCACCGCGAGAGCGTCCCGTAGAGGTACCACGGTAACCGCGATCGGAATAGCCGCCGTCGCCGTAGCCGGCACGAGGGTCACGCGCCACGCCGCGGGCAGCGGGAAGTGCACGGTCCTCGGGCATCGGCGTACTGCGGAACCGGTCACGCTGCGAACGAATCTCCTCGCCCGAACCCGTCTCGGTAATATAACCGGCCTGCTGAGGACGCTGTCCATAGCGGGTCGAACGACCGCCCTGAACCATCAGGAAGCGCCCGTTATCGACCGAGGAACGCGAATTGACGTAGCCGGCGGCGTCCTGAAAACGACCGCCCTGCTGCGACGTCTCGCGCTCATATGCCATCAGATCGTCAAAGTAGGCATTGACGACCTCGCGCGGATTGAGGCCCAAAAAGCGAGCATAGCTCGAAATCATGCCCTGCGCATAGCCGCGCGGCGGCATCGAAGCAAAGTTACCGGTCTCGAAAAACTCGATGATCTGCGGCCTGATTTTGATGGTGTTGGCGACTTGCTGAATGGAAAGGCCCATTCGGCGACGCTGCTCGAGCAGCATGTCACCAAAGCGTGCAGCCATCAGAATCCTCCAAACTCACGATCTTCACGTGCCATCTCGGCGTCGACAGATTCCAGCGCGGCAAGCCCCTCCTCGTCCAGCAGGACCTCGCGCGGCTTGGAACCGTCGGGCGGTCCGACGACACCCTTTTCTTCCAGCATGTCCATAATACGCC
Organism: uncultured bacterium; assembly: GCA_905215945.1. Classification (GTDB taxonomy): domain Bacteria; phylum Actinomycetota; class Coriobacteriia; order Coriobacteriales; family Coriobacteriaceae; genus Collinsella. The sequence goes on from CAJMRZ010000070.1 coordinate 2,891, forward strand.
CGGCGCGCGCATAGCCAACCTTCAGACGACGTTGCAGGCCAGATGTGGAGCCAAGCTGCGATTCCACCACAATATGGGCGGCTTCCCAAATGAGAGGATCATCGTCTTGCGGCTCGGCGACTCCGGTGCGGACAATGCCGCCGCCACCCGCCATGGACATGGAAGCGGGCGCCACGGCAGACAGGATCTCCTCGTGGTAGTCGGGCTCGCTCTGCGACTTGACGAACTCGACAATCTCGTTGATTTCGTCATCCGAGACAAAGCAGCCCTGGATACGGCGAGGCTTGCCCCAGTCGACCTTAGAGAACAGCATATCGCCCAAACCGGTGAGCTTTTCGGCACCCATCTGGTCGATGATGACGCGCGAGTCGATGCCCGTGGCGACGTTAAAGGCGATGCGGTTGGTGATGTTGGCCTTGATGAGGCCCGTCACCACGTTGGAGCTCGGGCGCTGCGTGGCCACGATAAGGTGGATACCGGCGGCACGGCCCAGCTGTGCAATACGCACGATCGAGGCCTCGACATCCTTACCGGCGACCATCATCAGGTCCGAGAGCTCGTCAATGATGATGACCAGGTAGGGCATCTTTTGCGGCGGGTTATCGTAATGCTCAAACTCGCCGGCGGCCTGCTTTTCGTTATAGGTCGAGATCTTGCGCACGTTCAGGCGCTCGAAGACCTTCAGGCGACGCTCCATCTCGGACACGGCCCATTGCAGAGCGCTCGCGGCCTGCTTGGGCTCGGTCACCACGGGCACATAGAGATGCGGCAGACCGTTATAGCCCGCAAGCTCGACGCGCTTGGGGTCGACCATGATCAAGCGAACGTCCTCGGGGAGCGCGCGCATGAGCAGGGTCGTGATGATGGAGTTGATCATGACCGACTTACCGGAACCCGTGGTACCGGCGATCAGCAGGTGGGGCATCTTGGCGAGGTCGGCGACGACCGGCGTACCCTCGGCATCGCGGCCGATGGCAAGCTCGAGCGGACCGCCCTTCACATAGGGAAGCACGTCGCCCAGGTTGACGTTCTGGCGCTTGCGATTGGGGATCTCGATACCCACAAGCGAGGTACCAGGGATCGGGGCAAAGATGCGCACCGACTGAGCAGCGAGCGAAAGCGCGATATCGTCCTCGAGGCTCGAAATCTTGCTCACGCGCTCGCCCTCGCCAGGTTGCAGCTTAAAGGTCGTCACCGTGGGGCCGGCGATCCAGCCGACCACGCGGGCACTGCGGCCAAACTCAAGCAGGGTTGACTGCAGCGACTCGGCAGTCTGTTCCAGCTCCTTGTCAGAAGACGCGGAGGACGCCGACTGCGGGTTGGCATGCAGGATTTCGAGCGGCGGAAGCTTGAGGCCGTCCTCTTGGTCGCCCTCGGCATCGGAAGTGGTACCGTCCGCTCCCCCATCGCCGGCTGCAACAGGAGCAGCGGAAGCCGTGGGGGCGGAGGCATCGGAAACCTTGGGATGCTTTAGGAAGTCAGGGATCTGTGGAGCTGCCGAAACGGGATTCACGGCAAACGGCGGCTCGGACTCGTCAATCTTATCGGGGTCGTCTTCCATCGAAAGCTGGCCGGTTACCTGATCGCGCTTGGCATGGCGACGCGGCAGCAAAGTTGTCTTTGCAGTCTCAATCGGTGCCTCGTCGTCCTCGTCATCGCCCTCAGTGAGCTCAATCTCGCTATCGGACCAAGACGGGTCGGGCTCGCTCGTGTTGAGCTTGGGCGCGGCCTTGCCCTTCTTGGCGTGGCGACGCGGCAGCAGCGTGGTCTTAGCGCGCTCGGCCTCCACGGCCTCGGACACGTCGACAAACGGGTCATCGTCCTCGTCGTCATCCAAAACCGGGTCGGCATCGCCACCCATGACCGTGGTCACGGCAGCATCGGAGCCCTTTTGACGAAGAATGCTCAGGTGCGGACGGGCAACACCAGGCACCGACAGGGCTTCGTCGTCACCCCACGGGCTCGCGTTAACATCGGCACGACGGCGCTCGGCAAAATCGGCAGCGCGATCGCGTGCGGAGCGCAAAACGCCGCCCACCGAAAAGCCGATGATGACAAAACCAACGACGGCCAGACCCAACAGGACCACCATCGCGATAGGCTTACCCAGGGCATTCTGCAGCGCGCTCGCAATAAACGCACCGATGTAGCCACCCGAGGCGGACAGATTTTGCGGCGTGAACATAAGGTCGCACGAGTCGCTCGTACCCGGCACCATCAGCGAAAGAATGGAGACGACGGCGATAAAGACCACGGCTCCGCCCGCGACCGAGCGAATGTTGAGCGGCGAGTCCTCACCCAAAAAGAGCGTGGCGGCAAACAGCAAGATGACGATCGGCAGCACGTAGGCGCCCAGGCCAAAGCCAAGGTGGTAGAAACCGGCAACCACAGCCGTAACGGGCGCAGTCGCCGGCGAAATCACGGCAATGAAGGACGCAATCGCCAAAACGGCGATGACCACGCCGGCAATATCGCGGTTGGCCGAGGGCTCGACCAGGGGCTCAAAATCGTCAAAGTCCGCCTCGTGGCCCTTATTGGCACGCAGATGGGAACCGGCACCCTTAGCAGATGCCGGTTGGCTGTTGGCTTTATTGCCTTTGGCGTTTTGTGCAGATCCGCGCGCCAAACTAAACCTCCATGACGACCGGGATGATCATCGGACGGGTGCGCGTACGGCTCCAGATAAAGTTGGAGAGCGAATCGCGCACGGCCTTGCGAATGGCATCGGAGCCGCTGCTCGTAAAGCTAAACTTGCCCTTCTCGATCGTCTTCATGATGGACGCGGAGGCATCCTCGGAGAACTGGTCGTCGATGGCAAACGAAACGCCGCGGCCCGAGAACTCGATAGCCTCGATCTTCTTGTGCTTGAGCGAGACGATGGCAACAGCCGTGACCATACCGTCGTTGGCGAGCTTCTGGCGATCGCGCAGGACAATGGGGTCGGTATCGCCGATGCGCAGACCGTCGACATAGACAACGCCGGACTCGACGGGCGCACCGCGTTTGACGATACCGCCGCGCATCTCGAGCGTGTCGCCGTTATCGAGGATAAAGATATGATCGTCCTTGATGCCCATCTTGCGAGCCAGCTGGGCATGGGCGCGCAGATGCACGGCTTCACCGTGAACCGGCATAAAGTACGTGGGCTTGGCCATGGCCATCAGGAGCTTGAGCTCCTCCTGGCTGCCGTGGCCCGAGACGTGGACGAGGGCACGGGACTTATCCCAGACGTCGCAGCCAAGCTTGGCCAGGCTGTTGACGACCTGCTGGACGGCTTTCTCGTTACCGGGGACCGGCGTTGCCGAGAGGATAACGGTATCGCCCTCGTGGATGGAGAGCGTCTTGTGCTCTCCGTTGGCCATGCGGGACAGGGCCGACAGCGGCTCGCCCTGCGAACCGGTGCACATGACGACGATCTTGTCGTCGGGCAGGTTATCGATATCGAAGGCATCGATGATATCGGCATCGTCGATGTTGAGGTAGCCAAGCTCGCGCGCCACGCGGGTGTTAGTGAGCATGGAGCGACCGGTCACAACGACCTTACGGCCGCACTTGCGGGCGGCATCGCAGATCTGCTGCAGACGATGGATGTGGCTCGAGAACGACGCGACGAACACGCGACCCGGCGCGTTCTTGATGGCGTGCAGCAAGTTGGGACCAACCTCGGCCTCGGACTTGGTAAAGCCGGGAACCGTGGCATTGGTGGAGTCGGAAAGCAGCAGGTCGATGCCCTGCTTGGCAAAGCGGCTGATAGCGGCGTAGTCGGGCGTGACGCCGTCGATGGGCGTCTGGTCGAGCTTAAAGTCGCCGGTGTGCATAACGGTGCCCTGATTGGTGCGGATGAACACGCCCAGAGCGCCGGGGATGGAGTGCGTCATCGAGAAGAAGTCGAGCGAGATGCCGCCGAGGTTGACATGGCTGCCGCCCTTGACCTCGCGGAACTTGGGTGCGCGGATGCGGAACTCAGAAAGCTTGCCCTCGATAAAGCCAAGCGTCAGCTTGCTCGAGAAGATGGGCACCTTATTGTTGAGGTCCTGCAGCAGATACGGAAGCGAACCGGTGTGGTCCTCGTGGCCGTGGGTGACGACGATACCGCGGAGCTTCTCCTCGTTCTCCAAAACATAGGTGTAGTCGGGAAGCACCAGGTCGATACCGGGCTGGGAGTCGTCGGGGAACATGAGGCCAGCGTCGACGAGCACCATGTCGTCACCGCACTCGAAGACCGTCATGTTCTTACCGATGCCGTCAAGGCCGCCGAGCGGGATGATCTTCAAGGGAGATGATTTTTTAGCTGCCA
>CAJMRZ010000071.1 GCA_905215945.1 uncultured bacterium
AGCACCATTGGGCGATGGGCCATATGGCTCAGCGCCTTTTTTATGTCGAGCAAGGGCCGCCGAAGGCGTTGCGCGCGCTCGTGCTATAACTAAAAGACTTAGCGCAAACAAACCTCAACCGCACAAGGCGCACATGGATCAGATTTACGACAACAGGTACTATTCCGCCGGTTCGCGTGAGCCGTCGCCTCGCCGTGCGCGCACGGTGCAGCTCGGCGGGTCCGATTACGCCGGTGCCGACTGCTCCACGCAGCGACCGACAAGTGCCTCACACTCCCGTGCTCAAGTGAATACGTCGACGGACCGCCCGCTACGTTCGGTGCGCCCGGCGCACTCGGAGCATGCTCAGCGTTCCTCGGCTCAAACGCATGAAAAGCCGAGTAGGCCCTCGAACCGTCTTTCGGGCTCGGACTTCATGCACTACGCCAACGATAACGCGGTGGTCAAGGCAATCTACGACTTTACCCACGGTCCCCAGCGGGGGCTGTTTGTTGGCATTGTCGTCGCCCTGGCGCTTGTGAGCCTGTATTTCCCCGTGCGCGACCTGTATGTGGCAAAACGCTCGAGCGACATCTTGGCCAAGCAGGTCGAGATTCGCGAGCAATATAACGACGACCTGCAAAAAAGCGTCGACAAGCTGCTCTCGGAGGAGGGTATCAAGGACGCGGCATCCGAGGACCTGGGCTTGGTGATGCCCGGCGAGAAGAGGATTGAAGTGCAGGGCCTGGACGACGATTCGGATGCCTCGTCGAGCAAAAAGTCCTCAAACGCCAAGAAGGCCAGCGAAGTGGCCAAGGAAATCGAAGAAGTCGGTAAGGACGCGCCGTGGTACATCCAAGCGCTCGACATGCTGTTTGGGTTTAACGGCGTCGAGGGTCAGACGGTCGTGTCCAACGGCAAATAGCGCCCGGAGGGGAGCTCGCAATGACAAATTGCAAACGCTATAAGGTGGCCGCGATCGACCTGGGAACGGTGTCGTCGCGACTGGTGTTGGCCCAGGTCGAGGGCGGGGCGATCGTGGAATCGTCCAAGCATACCGAGATTACCGATCTGGGTGAGGGCGTGGACGCGACGGGGCGCTTTTGCGAGGCGGCCGTTGAGCGCGTGCTCGCTGCGTGCCGGATGTTTGTGGACGAGGCCCGTGCCTTTGGGGGCGCGTGCATCTGCACCACGTGCACGAGCGCCGCGCGCGATGCGTCCAATGCCGCGCTGCTACTGGACGGACTGCGCGATCTGGGGCTTGAGCCACAGGTGATTCCGGGCGAGGTCGAGGCGCGCCTGACGTTTTTTGGCGTGGCGCACGACTTTGCCGGCGAGCGCATCATCGTTGTCGATTCGGGCGGCGGATCCACGGAGCTCGCGACGGGCGTCTATGCACCGAAGCGCGGTATCTTTGCTCTGGAGGGAACGCGCTCACTGGACATTGGTTGCCGGCGCGTGACCGAGCGGTTTTTCTCGGCGCTGCCACCCGCACGCGGCGAGCTTGCTGCCGCTGCCGCGTGGGCAGGCGAGCAGTTCGCCGCCTATTTTGAAGGCCTGCCCAGCGACTTTGAGCGCGCCGAGCGTCTGGTCGCGGTGGGTGGCACGGTGACTACGCTGGTGGCTCTGGTCCACGAGCTGGAACCGTACGATTCGAGCTTTGTTCACCTACGCGAGCTGTCGCTGGAGCAGGTCTCGGCCGCTATCGAGCGCATGTCTGTGTTGGACGCGGAAGGCATCGCCGCGCTGCCGGGTGTACAGCCCAAACGCGCGGGCGTGATCTTGGCTGGCGCCGTGGTGATCCGCGAACTCATGCGTGCCGGCGGCTACAAGACGCTCACCGTAAGCGAGAACAGCCTGCTCGCCGGTATGGCCGCCACCATCAACGAGACCCTCGACGGCGCGACCCCCACCATCGGCTGGACCCCCAGCCTCAGCGCCCTCTAAATAATAAGTTGCGGTGAAATACGGACTAAAATCGCCCTTTCGGGCACCAAACAGTCCCTATTCCACCGCAACTCAACAGCCGGCACCTGGGGACAGTCCTTGTGGGGCGTCCCCACAGCGCCTATGCCAGCTTGTCGATCTGCCCAATCTCCCAAAGCGGAATATTGATGAGCGTGCCCTCGTCTCTATATGCCGCCAGGGAGCTCCTCACGCAACGCTCGAGTTTGAATTTTTCGCAGGCTATTTTCAGACTCTTCGCTTTAAGGTTCTCTGCCGCCTTGACCTCAAGCGGAAGCACGGTTCCCGCATGGTCGATGGCAAAGTCGGCTTCGGCATTGCCAGAGGTAGAGGACCAATATGCGGGAGTTTTGTCCTGGAGCAAAAGCTCCTGCGCGACGTATTGTTCGGTCAGCGAACCTTTAAACTCGGTAAAAACAGCGGATCCGTTAAGAACGATGGCCGGAGAGAGACCGGAGAGCGCTCCGAGGATGCCGGTGTCGATGCAGAACAGTTTGAAGCCCGAGAGGTCTTCGTAGCTCGAGAGCGGCGCCTTTAGAGCGGAAACACGTGGCACCTTATGAACGATTCCGTAGTCCGTGAGCCACTGGAGGCTTTCCTCGAAATCGCGTGCGCGCGCTCCGGGGCGAAGGGCGCCATAGACAAACTTCTTGTTCTCCTTTGCAAGCTGGCCGGGAAGGGATTTCCAAACCAACCTCATGCGCTCGACGATGCGGGCGGGTGCATGTTTGCCAAAATCGGATTCGTAAGCCTCGATGATTTGCTGTTGAAGCCTTCGGGCTTCGATGAAGTCGCGTGTCTCGGCGAAAGTGGAGACAACTTCGGGCATACCGCCGACAACAAGGTATTCCTTGAGCAAGTGCTCGAGCTTTTCGGAAACGTTTGCCAGCAGGTCCATGTCTGCGGCAAGGATGGCGTCGGCGAGCGGGTTGCCGTCGACGGCACGAATGAACTCGACAAACCCCATGGGGCGCATGGTGAGCTGGTCGATCTTGCCGACGGGGAACGACTCGTTTTCGCGTCGGAGCGCGAGCCCCATATAGGAGCCGGCTGCCACGATATGGTATTCCGGCGCCAGCTCGTTGAAATATTTGAGCGAGGTGATGCCGCGCGGTGCCTCTTGGATTTCGTCGAAGATGATGAGCGTGTCTGTCGGCGTTATGGTCTGGCCGCGCAGGAGCTCTATCTGGGAGATGATGCGTTTGGGGTCAAGGCTTCCGTCGAACAGCGAGCGTGCGCCCGGTTCGAGCATAAAGTCAAAACGGATGACGTTTTGATACTGCTGGCCTGCGAATTCGTTGAGAAGCCAGGTTTTTCCCGTCTGGCGGGCCCCCTTAAGCAGGAGGGGCTTGCGATTTGCCCTAGATTTCCAAGCGATGAGTTCGTCCATTAGCTGTCGCTGCATACTGCCCCCTAACGATCATGGTTAGTATAAGACCGTCTTGGTCTTTCCATCGAAAAATGTGGGAGTAAACCACGCTTTTCCATCGAATAATGTGGGAGACAACCACGTTTTTCCATCGGAAAATGTGGGAACACCAACCTAAGTTGCGGTGGAATAGTTCCTAAATGGGCTGGTAAACTACCAAAACAGGAACTATTCCACCGCAACTTAGAGCCCCGCCGGCGTGTAAAAGAAACGAGCCCGCATCCCTTGGGGACACGGGCCCGAAAGCTCCATATGGTAGGGGCGGTGGGACATCCGCGCATTTGCTGCGCAAATACGCACCGGCTTCGGCCGCCTGTCGGCGCCCTCGCCGTCCGCTTAACGCTCGCCCCCTCGCGGGTTCGAGTCCCACCGGCATCTAAAAGAAGCGAGCCCGCATCCCTGGGGAACACGGGCTCGTAAGCACTACATGGTAGGGGCGGTGGGACTCGAACCCACAATCCTTGCGGCGAGAGATTTTAAGTCTCCTGCGTATGCCAATTCCGCCACGCCCCCGTGAGACTAGAAGTCTAGCACAAGCCGTCCGTTACGCGTTGACGGCCATCGAGTGTTGGCCCGACTTCTCCAGGAACTCCTGGAACTTGGCTTCGTCGCCCTTGTTCTGGTACTGCAGGGCCAGCAGGTACTCCAAGCGGCAGCGCTTGACCGGGTCGTCGCCGACATCCTCGAGCATGCGCTCCAGCTCGGGAATGTCGTTGTGGCGCTTGAGGATCATCGTGTCGTACATCAGCTGGCATTCGTGTGCGACTGCCTCGGCCTGGCCGCCCTCAAAACCCTTGATTTCGTGCAGCAGCTCCTTGGACTTTTTGCGGTCCTCCTGGCCAACGTAGTAGTTAAAGGCTTTGATCACCAGGTCGACGCGCTGCATCTTGGGGAGGTTGAGCCCCAGCAGCAGGTCGAACATCTCGCTGGCACGCTCGTGGTCCTCGCGCAGCAGATAGGAGTTCAGGCGCAGGTAGTCGCGGTTGTAGCGCGGGTACAGCATGCTGGTGAGTTTGCCGTCGAGCAAACGATCGAACTCGTCCCACTGCTTGGCGGCCATCAATTGCTGCAGGCGTTTAAACGTGGTGCGTTTTTTGACGCTAAAGAACACCGACACGGCGATGCAGATGATAACGACGGCGGTCCAGAGTGTGCGGGAATCGGGCATATTAGGGTCCTTAGTCGCTCATAAAGCGAGCGGTATGACAACACGTACTAGATGTATTATACGCAGCGCGCAAGCAAACTGGCATAAAAGCTCATCGAGGCCGAGTGCCATCGCTCGCTGCGGTACACTTACCTAAAGTAAACCATGAAGGGAGACATTACCTATGAAGAAGATCGTTTTGGCTTGCGGTGCTGGCGCTGCTACTTCCACGCTCGTTGCCCAGAAGGTCGCCACCATGCTCGACGCCAACGGTTACGCCGACAAGTACGAGATCGTGCAGTGCGCCATCTCCGAGGCCAAGGATTACTGCGACGAGGGCGCTGACCTGCTGATCGCCACCACCGTTGCCCCCGAGGGCCTCACCTGCCCGTACGTGAGTGGCGTGCCCTTCATGACCGGCATGAACCGCGTTGCCGCCGAGAAGGCCGTTCTCGACGTCATGGCTCAGTAGGCGCTGACTGCATGAGTGAGCAGAACGCCAATCCGGTCGAGCTCTTTGGTATGCGCGTTGCCCATGTGGGCATTAACGCCACCGACCCGGCAGACGCCCTGGAGATCGCGGAGCTGTTCTCGACGATGATGGGCCTGCCCGTCATCGAGACCCCGGTTTCGTACTTCAACGATTCGCTGGTCGAGATCATGAAGCAGAACGGTCGTGGCACCAAGGGCCACATCGGCTTTGCCGTTAACGACATCGATGCAGCTGAGAAGTGGTTTGCCGAGCGCGGGCTCGAGGTCAACGAGGAGTCGCGCGCGCTGCTGCCCGACGGTAGCACCAAGCTCGTGTACTTTAAGCGCGAGTTCGCCGGTTTCGCCGTGCACCTGTGCCGCGAGTAGCGCACAAGCTGCTTTAGTTAGCAAAAAGGGATAGGGCCGCGTGGCCCTATCCCTTTATTTATGCCGAGGGGCTTCCTACCGCGGCAGGCGAATCGTAAAGCGGCTGCCGACGCCCTCGACTGAGGTCACGCCAATGACACCACCATGGCTATCGACGATCCACTTGGCAATGGCAAGCCCCAGACCCGAGCCCTGCGCACCGGCATCGCGTGCGTTGTCGGCGCGGTAGAACCGTTCAAACGCGTGAGCTGCGGATTCCTGGTTCATGCCGATGCCCTCGTCCTCAACGCTTATGTCGATCGTGCCCGTGCCCGCATCCGGCGCTACGCCAAACGAGATGGGCGTGCCCGCGTCCGAATACTTGGCGGCGTTTTGCACGATCACGCGCAGAGCCTGCTTCACGAGCGCCACGTCGACGGGCGCGTCGCAGCGCGGGTCGCTGGCGAGCGCAGCGTCAAAGGCCAGCCGATACGTGTGCCCGGCATCGATCATCTGCGATTCTTCGCAAACCTCGCCGACCAGTGCAGCCAGGTTGGTATGCGCACGCCGCAGGACCGTGCGCCCGGCATCGCCGCGCGCCAAAAACAGCAGCTGCTCCACGAGCTCCTGCATGTGCTCGCTTTCGGCCTTGAGGGACGCGATGGATTCCGCCAGCACGTCCGGGTCGTCTTTGCCCCAACGATCGAGCATGTTTACGTAGCCCTGAATCACCGCGATGGGCGTGCGCAGCTCGTGGCTTGCATCGTTGACAAAGCGCATCTGCTGCAGCTTGGCCTCTTGCATCTGGCGCAGCAGGCGGTTGAGTGCGACCTCGATGCTTGCCAGGTCGGCGTCGCCGGTGGTGACGCTCGGCGAGTCGACGCTCGCGCGCTCGATGGCTTGCTCCAGCGTTTCCATCTTGCCGCCGGAGAGCTGCATGCGGCCGAGCTCGTCCACGCGCAGGGCCAGGTCGTTGAGCGGCGCCATGGTGCGGCGCACACGGCGAGCGCCGCCGAGCATATCGAGCATGCTGATGACCTGCCAACCTACAACAACGATATAGAGGGGCCAAAGTGCGACGAGGTCCTGCGCGAGGGGGAAGGTCTTGGTGGTGCGCGCAAGCTCGACGGTATAGGTGAGCGTTGTCAGGTCCCAGCTGTGTGCGGGCTTCAGCGACATGCCGCGAACGGTGGCGCTGGGGATCCATCCTGCGGTAAACGCGCCGTCGGGCAGCGTCCGGTTGTATCCATAGACGAGGATCGCCGCCGCAATCACCACTAGTAACAGATCGAGCCAGACGTAGCTCGCCAAGCGGCGCCACATGTAGCTCCAGTTGATGGCACGGGCGATGGAGGTGACGCGCTTGGTCTCGGCGTTACGCGCGGCAGACATAGCCCACCCCGCGCACGGTCTGGATGATGCGGGCGCTGCCGCCGTCCTCGATCTTGGCGCGTAGGTGCGCGATGTGCACATCGACGTTGTTGGTATCGCCCACGTAGTCGTAGCCCAGCGCCTCGTGCGCAATGCGCTCGCGCGTGAGCACGGTGCCGGCGTGCGCCATAAGCAGGGCGAGAACGTCGAACTCGCGGGCCGTGAGCGCGATGGGCGAGCCGCCGACCGTGACTTCGCGACGGTCGGGGTCGAGCGCGACCGAGCCCACGGTGAGCGTGGCGGGGGAGGGCGAGGCAGAAGCCTGGGCCGTGACGCTGGCCGGGGGTATCGCAGCGGCGTGCCCGCCAGCGCCGCTCGCTACGGCAG
>CAJMRZ010000072.1 GCA_905215945.1 uncultured bacterium
CGCTGGCTTCACCGGCGGCCTTGAGCAGATAATCAGTCAGCGACGTGGTAGTTGTCTTGCCGTTGGTGCCCGTGATGGCAATCCAATTTTGGGGAGACAAGCGATAGGCAAACTCGGGCTCGCCCATAATCTGAGCGGCATGCTCACGCCCCGCCTTAAAGAAGGACGAGAACTCCGAAATACCCGGGCATGTCACGCACACGTCATAGGCGCCCTCGACCTGTTCGGCCCCATAGACAAACGACGCACCAGCAGCCTCGAGCGCACGCGTGGCGTCATTGGGCTCAGAGGTGCCGCCGCCATACACGGTAACGGCGCTTACGCGCTCGGGATGTGCCAGCGCCCAGCGGGCGACATCGAGACCGGATTTGCCCTGACCCAAAACGAGCAGGCTAAAGACATCAGCAAGAGGCATGAAAGACCACTATCCCAACTGGAAGAACAAAGCAAGGCCAACGGCACCAAAGGCCGCAGCGATAATCCAAAAACGGATGACGACCTTGGTCTCGGCCCAGCCCTTCTTTTCGAAATGATGATGGATGGGCGCCATAAGGAAGACGCGCTTGTGCGTAAAGTGGAAGTAGACAACCTGAATCATGACCGACAGGGTCTCAACGATAAACAGGCCGCCGATGATGAGGGAGACGACCTCGGTGTTGGTCATGATGGACGTGCAGGCAAACGCGGCGCCCAGGGCAAGCGAGCCGGTATCGCCCATAAAGATGCTCGCCGGATAGCAGTTGAACCACAGAAAGCCCAAGCAGGCACCGGCACACGCGGTGCAGAAGATGGACAGGTTCACGTCTCCGTGCAAAAACGCCATGGCAGCCATGGCGAGCATGGCAATCATGGAGGTGCCGCCAGCAAGACCGTCAAGGCCATCGGTCAGGTTCACGGCATTAGAAAGACCGGCGATCATCAGCCAGCAAAAGACAATGTAGAACCACGGGAACGAAAGGCCGCAGATGGTGGTCGAAAGCACGCCAAGGTCAATCGTCAGGCCGCCGGGAAAACGAATCTCGGGGGCGACGCCGCACCAGTTGACGGCAAGTACCGTAAAGGTGACACAGATAATGGTTAGGCCGATCATCTTGGCATGAGGCGTCAGACCGAGCGAGCGCCCGTGCGTAACGGAGGTCAGGTCGTCGATCAGGCCCAGCACGCCGGTCGCCAGCGTGGCGAGCAGCACGAGCACGAGCTCGGTGGTGAGCTTGCCCATCAGCAGGCAGGTCAGCGAGATCGCGACGAGGATGACAACGCCACCCATGGTGGGCGTTCCCTGCTTAACCAAATGACGCTTGGGGCCGTCGGCACGAACCTGCTGGCCGATACCCTCGACCTTGAGCAGCTTGATCCACCACGGCATGAGCAGCAGCGCAATGGCAGCGGCGATGCCAAGCCCCAAAAAAGCCTGATACGTTGGATACGAGGGATTGCCGAACATGGGCTAGCACACACCTTCCACAAAGCGGTCGAGCTCAACAAAGCGGGAACCCTTGACCAGTACAACATCATGTTTTTCAAGCGCGCCGCCCATGCGGTCGAGCACCTGCTGATAATCGGAGAACACCTGGATGCGGTCCTCGTCCATGCCCATCATGCGCGCGGCATCGGCCATAAGCTGGGCCAGCTCACCACCCACGCACGCCAGCATGTCGAGCTTCTTGGCGGCGGCATAGGCGCCCACGAGCTCATGCATGCGAGGAGCCTCATCGCCCATCTCGCCCATCTCGCCCAGGATCGCCATGCGAGACCCCGTGCACGAAAGCGAGCACAGCAGATCGAGGCCAGCAGCCATGGATTCGGCACTGGCGTTATAGGAATCGTCGATGACGCGGGCACCGCTCTTGGCGCGCTTGATCTCTTGGCGGTGACCGGTGATCGTGAGGCCCCTAAAGGCAGCATCGATCTGCTCGGGCGTCACGCCCAGGCGATAGGCAACCGCGGCGGCCTTAACGGCATTTGGGACGGACTGCACGCCGGGGATGGCAAGCATGGTATCGATCGTCTCACCCTGGCCAAAATCGAGCGTAAAGACCGGACGGCCCTCGTCATCAACACGAACGTCGCGGGCACGGACCTCATCATCGTCCGAGACGCCGGCCAGCATCACGTCGATACCAGCAGGCTGGGCGAACGTATCGCGAATGAACGGCGTAAAGTCGTCCTCGCCGCCCAAAACCAGCAGCGGCAAGAAGTCGCCAGCGGCGCACATACCCTGGACAATCTCGGCCTTAGCGCGGGCGATGTTCTCGCGGCTACCCAAAATGCCGATATGAGAGGTACCAATCTTGCTCACGATGGCAAGGTTGGGATTGGCGGACTGGGACAGGCGCTCGATCTCGTGGAAATGGTTCATGCCCATCTCGAGCACCAGGACCTCGGTATCGGCCGGAGCGGAAAGCACCGTGAGCGGCATGCCGATCAGGTTATTGAAATTGCCCTTGGTGGCCCAGACACGATAGCGCTTGGCGAGCACAGCGGCTAGCACGTCCTTGGTCGTCGTCTTGCCGATGGAACCGGTAATGCCAACGACCAGGCAGCCAAGCTCCAGGCGATACGCGTGCGCCAAACGCAGCAGAAACTCCTCGGGATCATCGGTCAGCAGGATGGCGCATCCTTTGTCCTGCGCCAGCGAGACCAGCTCGGCCTCGGGCTCACGCGTCATCACGACGGCGCCGGCACCCGACTGGACGGCACGGGAAGCAAAATCATTGCCGTCGACGTTTTCACCGGGAAAGGCGACGAAAATTGTCCCTTCCTCGACCTGGCGCGAGTCGATAACGCACCCGCGGCATACCCGATCGGCTTCTCCCGTCACGGTTCGGGCCCCTGTTGCGGCCACGAGGTTGTTGACGGCGATCTCTATCATTGCAGCTCCCCTGTAAACCTAATAATGCTATCGGCGTATTGTATCCCAGTGCCATGCGCGCGTGGTGCAGGGCATGTGAACACCCCTCATATGGGACAACAAACCACGCCCCAAAGATTGTAACCCCCTACTTCGTGCGCGGGATACCCAGCACGTCGAGCGCGTTGGCCATAATGGACTGGAACGGCACCGCAGCGGCATCTGAGCCGCTCGGCGTTCCGTCGAGCGTGATATAGCACAGCACCTTGGGCGATTGTGCCGGTGCAAAGCCCATAAAGGACGACATGTAGTTCTCCTTGAGGTAGCCGCCGTTCTCGTCGGCACGTTCGGCCGTACCGGTCTTACCCGCCACGTCATAGCCGTCAACCGCGCCGCCAACGCCCGTTCCCTCGGACACGACCGTCTGCATGCACGATGTCACCTGGGATGCGGCGTCCTCCGAAATCGCGCGCTCGCCTTCGCCCCAGTCCTTCTCGTCGCCTTTGCTGGACTTATAGAAGTGCGGGGTCATCATCACGCCGCCGTTGGCGATGCCGCCCACGGCACGTGCGATCTCAATCGGCGAGACGGACAGCGCCTGTCCAAAGCTCATCGAACCCAGCGTGGCGCCGTCATACTGGTCACGCTCCTTGACGATGCCCAGGCTCTCGCCCGGAAAATCGACACCGGAGCTGTGACCTATGCCCCACTTGTCCACATAGGCGGCAAAGTCATCCGCACCGATCTTGCGCCCCACCAGGACAAAGCCCACGTTGGACGAACGGCGCATCATCTCGCGCACATCCATGGTCATGGCATAGTCGCGCTTGTCGGCATCGGTGACGGTATCGTCACCCACCTTGATGCTCGCCGGCACCTCAAACGACGTACTCGATCGCACGACGCCCAAGTCGAAGCCGGCGCCCGCCACGAGCGTCTTAAAAACCGAGCCGGGCTCGTAGGCGTCGGTGACCAGGCGCAAGTTCATATCCTCGGTCTTGGCGTTTTCCAGATCGGTCTGGTCGTAGGTCGGGTACGAGCAGGCGGCGAGAATTTCACCAGTCGTGGGGTCGGTGACCAAAGCCGAGCCGTTCTTGGCCTTTGTCTTCTCGACAGCCTCCGCCAAAGCATCCTCAGCCGCTCGCTGCATATTGACGTCGAGCGTCGTCACGATGTCAACGCCGTCGACCGCAGCCACCTTTTTATAGGCACCGCCCGCGATATAGCTGCCGTCCCTCGCGCGCTCGCGCACGAGGGTACCATTCGTGCCGGTCAGAAGCTTGTTGTATTGCTTTTCGAGACCCGTCAAGCCGTCGTTGTCTACATTCACTACACCCAGCACCTGCGATGCCAGATTGCCGTATGGATATACGCGCTTCATGGCCTGCTCAAAAAGCACGCCGGGCAGGTTCTTCTTCTCCAGCGCCGCAGCATCGTCTTCGTCCACTTGGCGCTTGATATACACCCAGGTGCCATCGGACTCGACGAGCTTGCGGCAGGTCTTTTTATCGATTCCAGTTGCCTTGACCAGCGCCGACACCGTCTTGTCAACATCCTCGACAAGCTGCGGGTTCACGGCGATGTTGCGACATTCGACCGACGACGCCAGCACGTTACCGTTGCGGTCGTAGATGGTGCCGCGTTTGGCATAGAGGGTCTGTGCAAGCAGGCGGCGCGCATCGGCACGCTCGCGCAGTTTATCGGCTTCGACAATTTGATAGTCGGCAAGGCGAAAGACGCCCAAGCCCAAACCAAGCCCGATGAAGCCCATGATGGCTTTGCGGCGAGGCAGAGGCGCGCCTGTGAGCCATTCGGTCGACGAACTCTTGCGCGACCTGGTGTTATGCACTTGAGGGCCGCCCGAGCCGCGAAGTCGCGACGCCGGGTCGTTGCCACGGGACTGCCCGGCGTTGTAAGATTGCCGACCCGTTCCTTGATAACCAGAACGTCCCCGCGACGAGGGACGTCCAGAACCGCGGCCCCCATCGGAACCGCGGCGATAGTCATTTGTCATACTCAGCTACCGTCTTGCTACTGAGCGGTCGCGGTCGCGTTGGCGCCCGCGGCTGCATCCTGCGAAAAGTCAAGTGTAACGCTCTCGCTGGGCTCCACCATGCCATAAGCGCCCGCAAGGTCGCGAATGCGCGTGTCGGCGCCATAGACCGAATGCATGACCTCCAGGTCGGAGCTCTCATCGGTCGCTTTTTCGAGCGTGTTGGTAAGCTCGGCGTTGCTGTTGAGCACCTGGGCCGTAACGCCGGCGAGCGCCACGCGGGCGACGCCGATCGTCATGAAGATAGCCGCAATGATGCAAAACGTTTTAAGAACGCTCATGAAAACCGGGCTTACCGCCTGGTTTGCCTGACGGCCCGCGCCCGTGTAGACATCAAAGCGCGGCGTGCGCTGCTCACGGGGAGCAACGGGGGCCTGCGGCGTCTCACGATAGGCGGGCATGGCGTTCATATCATAGGCGAGTGCTGCGCTTGAAGTGTTGTAGCCCATGATATGCCGCCTCCCATCCCGAGTACGTTGGTAGTGTGTTTAAGCTTCGTTTATGGTGCGAGCGGGAGGTCCAATATCGCGCGGTCGCGCCTACAGACGCTGCGCCACGCGGATTTTGGCTGATCTCGCCCGAGGGTTGCGCTCAACCTCATCAGGCTGGGCAACCAAGGGTTTGCGGGTGATGACCTTGAGTATCGGCACGTTGCCGCACACGCACACCGGAATCTCCGGCGGACACGTGCACCCCTGGCTCATCTCCTTAAAGTGGTTCTTTACGATACGGTCCTCGAGCGAGTGATACGAGATGACGCAGATACGTCCGCCCGGGTTGAGCCACCTGGTGGCGGCATCAAGCCCTCGTTCGAGCACATCGAGCTCGTGATTGACCTCGATGCGAATGGCCTGGAAACTTTTCTTGGCCGGGTGTCCACCATGCCGACGAGCGGCAGCCGGGATACCCGCCTTGATGATCTCGACAAATTGGCCGGTGGTTTCGATCGGTTCTTGCTCGCGGCGGCGCACGATCTCGCGCGCGATCTGCGAGGCGAACTTCTCTTCGCCGTAGACGCGTAGAATCCGGGCGAGGTCGTGTTCGTTATAGGTGTTGATGACCTCAGCTGCGTTTAAGGTGTTATTACCCGGATCCATCCGCATGTCCAATGGGGCGTCCTCGTTATACGAAAAGCCCCTGCCAGGGATATCGAGTTGCGGTGACGAAACGCCCAAATCGAACAGGAAGCCATCGACCCCGGGCACCTCGGCCGAGCAAAGCAGCTCGTCCAAGTCGCCGAAGTTGCCCTTCAGCAGCTGGTGCGGAACGCCGGGAACCTCGCGGTCCAGACGGGCGCCAGCGGCCTCGAGGGCCATGTCGTCCTGATCGACGCCGAGCAAAAGGCCCGTCTCCCCCACCTGCGCGGCCATCTTTACCGAATGGCCGGCACCGCCAAGGGTGCAATCGCAGACAACGGAGCCGCTCTTTAGCCGCAGCGACTCAAGCACTTCGCCGAGCATGACAGGTTCATGCCGATATTCTTGTGTCAAGATCCCACGCTCCATCCGTTACCCGTGCCTTGCCCTTACGAGAAGAAGAGGTCCAGCAGAGCCTCATCGTCATCGTCCTCATCGGCCGCGGCGCGATCCCAAACCTCAAGGTGGTCGTAGTTGCCCACAACCGTGACCTCGCGGTCGAGGTTCGCCTGCTTGCGGAGAGACTCGGAAAGACCGATACGACCGGCGCTGTCCACGTCCATCGACGTGGTGCGCTTGTTGATCGCCCTCATGAGCTTCTGGTCATTAATGTCACGCGGGTTAAAACCCTCGTGGCCCTCACGACCCGCGAAGAGTCCTTCGACCCACTTATCGAAGGCCTCGGCAGAGAACACGTACAGAGCATCGACATCCAGGGCTTTGAACACGCGAACGTGCTCTCCAAGCTCCTCGCGAAGGGGTGCAGGCAGGGACAGACGACCTTTTGCATCGAGATTGCGCTCGTATGCACCAGTCATTCCCATGTGCGCCCTCCCCTCGGTTACTCAGATGGCACGTACGCGGGGAACCACCCCGCCTGTCGACGTCATCAATAATATGGGGAACCGCCCCATTTTTCAACACCTTTCCCCACCCCTTCACCCACCCCGCCCCACCATTCCACCCCCAATATGTTGTAAAACACCCCCGAGCATATGTTCGAAAACACAATATGTTGTGTTTGCA
>CAJMRZ010000073.1 GCA_905215945.1 uncultured bacterium
CAGAATGCGGTTGTCATCGTCGATAATCGCGACTTTTACGGTAGTGGAACCGATATCGATTCCAAGACGATAGCATTGATTCATACGAGCGGGGGGTTCTCCCCATACCTCCTTTTCAACAGAAAAAAACGAGCCGTCCGCAAAAAGCAGGCAGCCAGCCGGAATGCGGGCATCAACATGCCGAACCGTTCAGCCATACAATTTTTTGCCGGAATCGGCACATAGCTGAACTGTTATGTCAAAATTCCGCACATAGTATAACACATTAAAAAAGGAAATACAATTGACGGAACTGGCATCTTGAGGTTAAAAACGGTTAAAATTCTGTAAAGAATGTGTAAAGATTTTAGAAGAAAGCGTTGCGGGGATGGATAGACATTCCAGTAACGATATCATAAAGCGTTTGACAAAAGAAACGGTTGGGAATTATAATACGGGACGTAGGAGAAATAGATATTTCTATTAGGAAAGGAAAGCTTCAATGAATTTTATGAACAAGATGGAGCGGAAATTCGGACGGTACGCGATTCCGAATCTCATGTATTATATCGTGATCCTGTATGCGGTGGGCGTACTGGTCCAGATGATGGCACCGGCATTCTACATCCAGTACCTGATGCTGGATGCGAGGGCGATCCTTCACGGACAGATCTGGCGAGTCGTTACATTTATGATCTGGCCGCCGTCTGGCAGTCTTTTCTTCAACCTGATAGCGATCTACCTTTACTACAATCTGGGAATGACTCTGGAGCGGGTTTGGGGAACCTTCCGGTTTAATGTGTACTTTTTTATGGGTGTGATCGGTCATGTCCTTGCGGCGCTGCTGATCTACATCATTACAGGGCAGGTCTATATTCTCACCACAGATTATCTGAACTTTTCCCTGTTTTTTGCATTTGCGGCCACATTCCCGGAAATGCAGTTTTACCTGTTTTTTGTACTTCCGATCAAGGCGAAGTATCTGGCACTTTTTGATGGACTCTACTTCGTCTATGGATTCCTTTTCGGCGGCATGTCGCAGAGAATTGCGATCGTTATGTCTTTACTTAATTTTATCGTATACCTCTTCATGTCCAGGGGGAGCCGTCTGAATCCAAAGGAAATTCGGAGAAAACAGGTCTTTCACTCACAGATGCGCGAGGCGCAGAAGACAGCGGAAAAGATCGGACGCCACCGCTGTGCTGTTTGCGGACGTACGGAGGAGGACGACCCGAATCTTGTATTCCGCTACTGCTCCAAGTGCGAAGGCGACTATGAATACTGTCAGGACCACCTGTATACCCACAAACATGTAACAAAAGGCGGGATGGATCCAAGACAGGCAAACAGCAATCAGGAGGCATAACATGAAGAAAACAAAAATTATCTGTACCATGGGACCGAACAGCGATGACAGAGAGGTCATGAAACAGCTGCTCTTAAACGGAATGGATGTTGCCCGTTTTAACTTCTCCCACGGAACACACGATGAGCAGAGAGCCCGCTACAAACAGCTCCGCGAGGTTGCGGAAGAGGTTGGAAAACCGGTAGCAGCTCTTCTTGATACAAAGGGACCGGAGATCCGTACCGGTGTATTAAAAGACGGAAAGAAAGTAACCCTGACAGCAGGCGAGGAGATCATCCTTACAACAGAGGATATCATCGGTGACGCAAAGAGAGTCCACATCAATTACAATGGCTTAAATGAGGACGTAACAGAGGGCAACGTGATCCTGATCGATGACGGCCTGGTTGCCCTCGAGGTCGAGTCCGTCGACGGCCAGGACATGACCTGCGTCGTTAAGAACGACGGCCTGATCGGCGAGCGCAAGGGCGTCAACATGCCCAACGTCAACATCTCGCTGCCTGCTATCACCGAGCGCGATCGTCAGGACATCCTCTTTGGCCTGACCGAGAACATCGACTACATCGCCGCTTCCTTCATCCGTGACGGCGAGTCCGTCCGCGGCATCCGCGAGCTTTGCCGCGAGAACGGCGGCGAGCACGTGACGATCTTCCCGAAGATCGAGTGCGCCCTGGGCGTCGAGAACTTCGACGAGATCCTCGAGGCTTCCGATGGCATCATGGTCGCCCGTGGCGACCTGGGCATCGAGATCAAGCCCGAGCTCGTTCCGCACATCCAGAAGGAGATCATCGCCAAGTGCAACGCGGCCTACAAGCCCGTTATCACTGCTACGCAGATGCTCGACTCCATGCAGCAGAACCCGCGCCCGACGCGCGCCGAGGTTGCCGACGTTGCTAACGCCATCTACGACGGCACCGACGCCGTTATGCTGTCCGGCGAGTCCGCTGCCGGTAAGTACCCGGTCGAGGCCGTTAAGATGCAGGCCAGCATTGCTCTCGAGACCGAGAAGTACCTCCCGGCCCACGCTCCGCTCGAGGTTCCGGCCGACGCTCATGGCACCCGCGTTGTCAACAACGTTGTGGGTATGTCCGCTGTGAACATGGCTACCACCGTTGGCGCCAAGTGCATCACCGTGCCGACGACCACCGGTCGTACCGCTCGCCTGATCTCGCACTTCCGTCCCAACATGCCGATCTGCGCGTTCTCCCGCCACGAGTGGGCCGTCCAGCAGATGATTATGTACTGGGGCGTTATCCCGCACCAGGCCGAGATTACCCAGGGCACCGTCAACGGCACGATCGTCAAGGCGATCGAGACCGCTAAGGAGCTCGGCTACGTCGAGGCCGGCGATCTGACCGTCGCTACCGCCGGCGATCCCCGCATGAGCGTCCAGCTCGAGGACAAGGTCTCCTCGACCAACGTCGCTTACGTCGCTCAGGTGCGCTAAATCGTACTTGCAAGCAGATTTGCATTGCAAAGGGCCCGGAAGGCATTGCCTTCCGGGCCCTTTTTCTGTGCGCCGATGTCTACTGTATGGCATGACACGCAACCAGCTGCTTATGGCATGCTATGAGATGTGCAGCTCGTTTGCCGTGTACGCCCTGCGACGGGAGCTGTTGGTCAATTGGGATGAACTGTTCACCGTCAAGCCGGCCGGCTAGCAGCTAGCGATCAGGGGGACTGCGGGGACGTCAGAAGCGGCAACGCGAGCCGCAAAGCCCGCCTCGGTCAGCTCGATGACCTCGGTAAACGTTGCATCGAAAAACTCCTCGGTTAGCAGGCGGTATGGCGGATGGTCGGGATCGCCGGGGTTTTCGCGTACAATCTCGTGCATGACGCCGATGGTCTTGAGCACATACTCCTTATGGATGGGATACTGCCCAAAACGCGTCGCCGCAGTATACAGGCGATCGGTCGCGCGCGGAATCGAAACAATGCCGAGCGTCTTGCCGAACCAGTCAAAGTCGCCTTGCTTTTTAATGCGGAACTCCTCGCACGGCTTGCCGCCGTGCGCCTCCAGGTACTGATTCACGCGCGTATTCCATACGGTATCGGCCACCAGATGCGACCAGACACCCAGCGTCAGATCGAGCAGCGACTGCGCCACGTCATCGGGCGCGAGCGAAAGCTCGCTAGCACCGGGACCGGCAACCGGCTCGGCATCCTTGTAGCGTTGGGGATAATGTACCCGATTGAGTCGCTCGCGCTCCTCGACAATCGAGGTCGCGGCAGCCGGCGTACCAACAGGCGCCCCTTTGAGCAGCGGCGCCACATAGGTATCCCAGAACTCGTGCTCGCGCGGCTTAGGGATAGGCTCGGGCTTTGCAAAGTGCGTAATGCGGTATGGGATGGGATCGGCGATGCCAGGGACCATATAGCCCACGAAGATATCCGGAACCACGCAGCCAAACAAAAAGGCATTGCGGTCGCGCACGCTATTGGCAAGTGCACCGGTGCGCTCCAGCAAACGCTCCGTCTGAGCGATATGAATGTTCCAACTTGGCATAGCCACCCCCATAAAAAACCTGGATAACTATACCATCACGGCAAAGCTGCGCGGGCGGCTATGCACGCTCTACGCAGCAACTAGTCCGTAGCACCGCTTTCGGTTCCATACGACGGCGAAGACGCCTCGACCACATGGTGATATCGATCGATATAGATTGCACGGGCACCCAGGCGTCGCACCAAATCCTGGTGATGCGTGCTCATCAAGACCGTCTTACCCGCCGCGACGTAGGCCAGCAAGAAGTTGACCACGATGTCGCATGAATCCTCGTCGAGCCCATTGGTGGGCTCATCGAGCACTAGGATATCGGGGTTCATCGATACAACTGCCGCCAGCGCCACACGCTTCTTTTGCCCGCCCGAGAGCTGATAGGGAGAGGCGTCGGCAAGGTCGGCAACCTGAAACAGCCCCATGGCATCGCGCACGCGGCGCTCGAGCTCGTCTGCCGGCAGCCCCATCTGCGCGGGACCAAAAGCAACTTCCTCGCCCACCGTAGCGCAGAACAGCTGGGCGTCGGCGTTTTGGAATACGAAGCCCACGCGCTGGTGGAACTTCTGAGCAGCAGCAAAATCCTTCAGATACGCCGCATCGACCACGCGTCCGTCAAACAAGTATGCGCCGGCATCCGCGAGCTCAAGGCCGTTGATAAGGCGCATGATCGTCGTCTTGCCACAACCGTTAGGACCAAGCAGAGCAACGAGTTCACCACGATCCACCTGCAGCGAAACGCCGTCGACCACCGTATGACCCGCATAGGAAAACACCACGTCGCGAAACTCGATGAGCGGCATGGTCTCGGCGCCGGCAGCACCGCTCGCGCACATCGCGCCATTTGTATCGTTTGCCAAAACATCGCCCTTCCCTATCCACATCGACGGCTCGACCGCCCGCGCTACAGCACTGCGCACAACACGGCGAGCAGAACCACAACGGCTGCGTAAACGGCATCGCGCCAGCCAAACCCGGCGCGCGCGGGAGCCGGATACGCACCGGCAAAGCCGCGGCAAAGCATAGCCTCGTCCATCGCGCGGCTGCATTCCATCGCCTTGATAAAGGTCATGCCCATGATACCCGCGATCGAATCGGTACGCGAAAATCCCTCAGGCGCACGGCCAACGCTGCGCAGCATGACCGATTCGCACAGATTGTGCGCCGTGCGACCCAGCACCTCGATGTGCTTGAGCGCCATATCAAACGTAAAGATAACTTCGTCGGGTAGATGCAGCATCTTGAGCGCCGCCGACATGCGGCTCCAGGTAAGCGTCCACGAAACGCCCAGCACGAGCGACACGTTAATGAACGTCTTAAGCGCAATTTTGAGCATGGCGCCCGTAGCGGAAGCGCCCAGCAGCAGGGCAGGCAGCGCCAGAACCACTGCGAGCCCCGCAGCGCCAAGCGCCGGCGCAAAGGTTGCCCGCAGCCCGCGTACGGGGCGCACGGCAACGAGCACCAGCGCGATAGCCGCCATCAACATGAGGTACAACGGGCTCTGCGTCAGACACACGCACAGAACGCAGACGAACATCCCCACCAGGCGCACCGGAGCCGAAACGCAAGAAAGGGCGCGGTCGACCATCGACCCGCCCTCGTGCGCGCCTCCACCCAAGCGAACCCGCTCAAGCAGGCTCGCCAGGTGCAGGACATTCTTTTGCATCACACGATGCCGAGCCCCCACGGGCTCGTAACGCTGCTCGACCGCAAGCCAGCTAGGCAGCTCGGCTATTGCCATGAGCACCGCTTTCCTTAACCGTCAGCGAGATCAGACGGAATGCGATGGTGAGCACCGCCACGCCAATCACGCCGGACAGGATATACATGGCAGCCTGACCGGCAAAGCCAAGACCCTGCTCCTCGGAATAGGCCTGCAGGTAATCGCCCGTAGGCAGAGCGTCGGCAAAGGTCGGGGTATCAAGGCCGACCGAAGCCTGCAGACTGTCGTCACCAGCCTCCTGAACGGCGGTCGCGGCGCCCTCGGCGTCCCACTCGCCCCATGCGTCACCCGTGGCCAGCAGGCCCAGCGGCGTGGCCGCGACAAGCACGGCGACCAGGATGAGCGTGGGGACCAGCGAGGTCTTCTTTGCAGCAGCGCCCTCGGCAGCAAGCTGTCCATCGGCGGCTTCGGGGCCGACGATAACGCTCGGCGCCGTCTTCTTAATGAAACCGTAGATGGCGGCCGTCGCCACGCCCTCGATCACGCCGGCAACCAGCATATGCGGGATCAACATGGCCGGAATAGCCACGGACAGCGGGAAGGGGCAGTACAGCGGCGCGCCCGAAGCGTTGGTAAAGAGCATCGGCTGAATACCAAACTCGATTGCCGCGCACAGGGCTGCCAGGCACAGGCCGACCCAACCGCTCACGACGGCAGAAACCGAGGCGCCCCAGCTCTTGTCGTGCAGGCGGCTGTTGAGCGCACGGAACACGATAGCAGCGACAAACGGCAGCACAAAGGCCATGTTAAAGCAGTTGGCGCCAAACGACAGAACGCCGCCGTCGCCAAACAGCAGCGCCTGCAGCGCCAGCGCAACCGAGACAGCGATAGCCGCGGCCTCGGGGCCTAGCAGCAGCGCAATGAGCGCGCCGCCGACGGCGTGACCTGTGGTGCCGCCGGGCAGCGGCACATTGAACATCATAAGCAGGAAGGAGAACGCGGCGCAGATGCCCAGGAAAGCCATGTGCTCGCGATCGAGCGTGGCGCGCACTTTCTTGATGCAGTGGATCCAAACGGGCACCATCGCCACTGCCATGACGGCATCGGTCTGCGGGGACAGATAATTATCTGGAATGTGCATGCACGCCTCCCGGTTATCGGCGCACGGAATTGCAACGCCGTTTGAATCACCTTTCCAGTGTTACGTAATGTCAGATTCGTAACACGCCGCGGGCTATCATAGCAAAACGGCGCACTGCCGACAAAGCAGCACGCCGTTATGTAATGCGCGTGTCATATATGTAGGCTCAACGGTGCCTTATACCGGGCATAGCAGTCACGTAGGACTCGGCAGCAGCCACCGCTGACCCATACCCCAGCGCAGGACCTAGCCGCGGACCTCGCCGTTTACGCCCTTGCACACCTTGGTGACGATCTTCTGGTGCGCCTTTTCGACCTCTTCGCTGGTAAGCGTGTGGTCGTCGGAGCGATACGTAAGCGCAAAGGCCATGGACTTCTTGCCCGCTCCGATGCGG
>CAJMRZ010000074.1 GCA_905215945.1 uncultured bacterium
TCCTCGATCATGCCGGCGACGGCCTCGGCGTACTCGGGTGCCTGGATATCAAAGACGGTATTGCCGTCATCGTCCACGCGGGGCAGTCCCGCATTGGCCTGCACCATAACGGGCTTGTCGGTGACGGTGAGCATGCGCGCGGCGAGCCCTCGGAGCTCGGCCGGGCCCTGGCTGCAGTTGATGCCCAGGACGTCGGCGCCGATGGCGTCGAGGGTGATGGCGGCGACCTCGGGGCTCGTGCCCAAGAAGGTGCGGCCGTCTTCCTCAAAGGTCATGGTGGCAAAGACGGGCAGGTCGGAGTTCTCGCGGCAGGCGAGGACGGCCGCCTTGATCTCGGCCAGGTCGGTCATGGTCTCGATAATAAAGAGGTCGACGCCCGCAGCGACGCTGGCGCGCACCTCCTCGGCAAAGAGGTCGTAGGCCTCGTCAAAGCTGAGGGTGCCCAGGGGGCGCAGCAGGGCGCCGATGGGGCCGATGTCGCCGGCGACGTAGCGGGCGCCGGCCTCGCGGGCGCAGGTGACTGCCGCGGCAAAGACGTCTGCCACGGTGGCGGCGCCGTCGAGCTTGTGGGCGTTGGCGCCAAAGGTGTTGGCGGTGATCACGTCACAGCCAGCTTCGACGTACTGACGCTGGATATCGGTGATGACCTGGGGTTCCTCAAAGTTGAGCAGTTCGGGCAGGGCGCCTGCCTTCATGCCGGCGGCCTGCAACATGGTGCCCATGCCGCCGTCAAACAGCAGGTGCCCGGTGCCCTCGATGGCGGCACGCAGGCGATCGTCCTTAATGCGAAGGTCATCGATCGTGCGCGTTTTGTACGCGGCACCGTTGCAGCGCGCAGCATTGACGGGTGCCGCCAGCGCGGCACCGTCCAGATCATGAGTGATAAGCGGAGTAAACATTGAGGGCTCCTAATGGCTGGAATAGCAGGTGGTGTGGGCGGCGCGGAAGCGGCAGTGCTCGCGCATGCGGCAGATATTGCAGGTGGGGCGGCTCTGGGCGTCGTGGACTTCGCCGTCGAACAGACCAATCACCGCGGTCACGCTCTTGGTGGGCATGAGCAGGCTGGTGGGGGTGACGGTAAGTCCAATGAGGCGCGTGGCATTGAGTGCATCCACGATCGAGCGCTGGGCAGAGAGCGGGCAGTCGCCATAGCCGGGACTGAAGCGCCAGTTGCCGGCGAGCCCGTGTGCAGCGGCTGCAGCCTTGACCTGCTGGTCCATCTGCTCGACGGCGGCCTCCACATAGGCAGAGCATGCGGCGTCGAGCACGGCGCCTTCCAGGGGTTGCTGGGCTCCCGTGGTGCGCAGACGGCGTTCGGCAGACATCCCGAGGGTGCAGGCCATGAGCGCCGCCAGGCGGGCGTCTTTGAGATGTCGATAGATATCACGACCCCGCAGCTCAACATTGGTGCCAACCAAGCGGATGCAGGGCTCGCCCTGCTCGTCGACGCCCGTGGCATCGACGGCAAACACGCGTCGCACGCCGCGGGGCTCGATATCCAGCTCTAGGCGCTCGACTACAAGCTCAATTCGTCGTGACAGCTCGGGCTCAATCTGCTGGCCGCCGTAGCCCAGATACCGCAGCATCTCGGCACGGTCGACACGGGGATGGTGCGCAGCATCGACACGGTAAAGCGCCGGCGACGCAAGGTCGGCCGGCACTTCAACAACGGTTGTATCGACGTGCGGTTTTTCCATTACCCCAGGCGCTCCATAATGGTCGCGGCGATTGCAGGACGGTTCATAGTGTACAGGTGCAGACCGTCGGCACCGTGCTCCTTAAGGTCGCAAAGCTGACGAGCAGCATAATCTACACCGGCTGCCTGCAGGCTCTCGGGGTCGTTCTCGTACTTGGCGAGAATCTTGATGACGGGGGAGGGCAGCGATGCGCCGCACATAAAGACCATGCGGCTGATTTGCGACTTGCCCATAAACGGCATGATGCCCGCGGTGATAGGCGCGGTGATGCCGGCTTTGTCGGCAAGCTCGCGGAAGCGATAGAAGCACTCGTTATCAAAGAAGAGCTGCGTCACAAAGAAGCTCGCGCCAGCGTCCTGTTTTTGCTTGAGGTGTTCGACCGAGAGGTTGAGATCCTCGCAGGCAATGTGGCCCTCGGGGTAGGCTGCGGCGCCCACGCAAAAGCCGGCGTCGACGAGCTCGGGGATGAGGTCACGGGCGTAGGCGTAGTCAGAGGCGGGCTTGTCGTCCTCAGTCGCGCCGGCGGGCAGGTCGCCGCGCAGGGCCAGGATGTTTTCAACGCCGGCGGTGCGATACTCGTCGATCTTGGCGGCGATATCGGCGTGCGAGCGGCCCACGCAGGTAAGGTGTGCCACCGAGGGTGTATCGAATTCGCTCGTAATCATATGCGCGATGGGGGCGGTGGTGGCACCGTTGCCCGAGCCGCCGGCCGAGCAGGTGACCGAGACAAAGCTCGGTGAAAGCTTGCACAGATTGCCTGCCACCTCGCGAGCCGTGTCGAGGGTAAGCTCGCCCTTGGGCGGGAACATCTCAAACGAAACGGGTGCGGTGCCCTGGGATGCTGCCTGCTTAAAAACCTCGTCGACGCGCATATCGTGCTCCTTTAGATACGTAATAGTGTGATGTGTTGTAAGGATTCTACAGCACCACTGTGCCACGGTGGAGTTTTACTCGCTATTTGGGGATACCAATCGAAAATGCTTCGCTATCGGCATTTCCTATAACAGTGCGGTCAATCTAGGATGTGGCTATAAAGACTGGTATCTGATGCGAAATACCAGTTAATAGAGTCCCATCCCAAATTGACAAACCTTAAACTATGGGGAGAGGTCTGCAATTTATACAGTTGATTGGCCATTAAGGGTGGCAGCGCCGCTGCGATGCGGTAACCTCATTGATTGGTTTCGCGACAGCAACATAACGGTAATGTCGCGGAAACACGGCGAGCCTAATCTATGACTCGTTCGTTAGTAATCAACACCGCTTCTCACGCGGTGCCGATACGAAGGGAGTTCCGTATGGCCGATCTTACTGACCGCTTCGGGACCATGGTGTTCTCTGAGGAAGTCATGAAGGACTACCTCCCCAAGGACATTTGGAAGCGCCTTGCTGCAACCCTCGAGGGCGGTGAGCCGCTCGACCTGGATGTGGCCAACGCCGTTGCCCACGCCATGAAGGTCTGGGCCATCTCCAAGGGCGCGACGCACTACGCACACTGGTTCCAGCCGCTTTCGGGCATTACTTCCGAGAAGCACGACAGCTTCCTGGAGCCCAACCACGACGGCACCGCTATTACCAAGTTTACGGGCAAGAACCTCATCCAGGGCGAGCCCGATGCCTCCAGCTTCCCCAACGGCGGCTTGCGTGCCACCTTCGAGGCCCGTGGCTACACCGCCTGGGATCCCACCAGCCCCGCTTTTATCAAGGACGATGTCCTGTGCATCCCCACGGCTTTCTGCTCCTACACAGGCGAGGCCCTGGACAAGAAGACCCCGCTGCTGCGCTCCATGACCGCGCTCTCGCGTGAGTCCAAGCGCGTTTTGGCGCTGTTTGGTAAGACCCCCAAGAAGGTCGTTCCTTCCGTGGGCGACGAGCAGGAGTACTTCCTGATCAAGAAGGACGCTTACCGCAAGCGCAAGGACCTGGTCATCACCGGCCGCACCCTCTTTGGCGCTGCCCCCTGCAAGGGCCAGGAGCTCGAGGAGCACTACTTTGGCGCTATCCGCCCCACCGTCTCGGCCTATATGAAGGACCTGGATGACGAACTGTGGGCGCTTGGCATTCCCGTCAAGACCAAGCACAACGAGGTCGCTCCCTGCCAGCATGAGCTCGCCCCTGTCTATGGCGAGGTCAACGAGGCCATCGACCAGAATCTGGTCATGATGGAGAAGATGAAGCTCATCGCCTCCCGTCACGACTTGGTCTGCCTGCTGCACGAGAAGCCCTTCGAGGGCATCAACGGTTCGGGCAAGCACAACAACTGGTCGCTTGGTACCGAGTCCGAGAACCTGCTCGATCCGGGCGACACCCCGCTCGACAACCTGCAGTTCATTGTCTTCCTCACCGCGGTGATCGAGGCCGTCGATAACTATCAGGAGCTCCTGCGTGCCTCCGTTGCCTCGGCCGGCAACGATCATCGTCTGGGCGCCAACGAGGCTCCTCCGGCGATTATGTCCATCTTCCTGGGCGACCAGCTTACCGAGGTCGTCGAGAAGATCATCGATGGCAAGGCTTCCGTCCATGCCACGCGCGGCGTGCTCGACCTGGGCGCCGATACCCTGCCCAAGTTGATGCAGGACAACACCGACCGCAACCGCACCTCCCCGTTTGCCTTCACCGGCAACAAGTTCGAGTTCCGTGCCTGCGGCTCCGAGCAGAACGTCTCCGACTCCAACCTGGTGCTCGATGCCGCCGTGGCCAAGTCGCTCAAGTCCTTCGCCGACGCACTCGAGGGTACGTCCGAGGATAAGTTCCAGGACGCCGCGCTCGAGTACTGCAAGAAGGTGCTGACCGATCACCAGCGCATCCTGTTCTCCGGCGACGGTTACTCCGACGAGTGGCCCATTGAGGCCGAGAAACGCGGCCTTGCCAACAACAAGACCACGGCCGACGCCCTGCCCGCCTTTGTTTCCGATAAGGCTATCGCGCTCTTTGAGGAGACGGGCGTCCTGACTAAAGCCGAGGCTCAGTGCCGCTACGACTGTAAGCTCGAGAAGTACAACAAGCTCATGAACATCGAGGCTACCACGATGGTTCGCGAGGCGCGTCGTACCTATCGCCCGGTCATTACCGCCTATGCCACCAAGGTCGCTAAGGGCCTTGAGACTATTCGTGCCGCCGGTGCCGAGGCCGCCATGCAGTGCGAGCAGAACACGCTCAACAAGCTCTGCAACGGTATCACCGCCATCAACGACTCCATCAAGGCGCTCGACGCCGTGCATCAGAAGGCCGAGGCCCTCGATGGCCAGGAGCAGGCCAACGTGTATGCACACGAGGTCGTTCCAGCTATGGATACGCTGCGTGCCGCCGTGGATGCCATGGAGGAGATCGTGGCCGCCGACTACTGGCCGGTCCCGACCTACGACGACATCCTGTTCTACGTTTAGAACGTAACTGACATATCGTCACGGTATTGAGCCGGGGTCCGCATCGTGCGGGCCCCGGCTTTTTGTTTGAGAAGGACGCTTTGAAGCCCGTTTTGCAATTGATTCACCCACGCAATAAGGGGTCGTGGGCAAAAAACGTCAAATATGAGTACTGTCACAAGTGCTGTAGCATTATCTTTTTGCAAAATCTGCAGTGTTACGCAACATATGTCCAAGTACTCAGCTGATAAGCGCCTGCAATTCTTCCGCCGTAGGACACCTGACGTCTAAATCGATTTCTGAAGGCATGAAATCGCTGTTACTAAATTGGTAACAGTACTCATATTTGCTATTTTTTGCCCACAGGCCCTTGGATGACAGTGTGATCTAATGCCCTCGGGGTTCGAATCCCGGCGTTGGGGAAGAAAAAAGCCCGTCACCGAATTGGTAACGGGCTTCAGATTTCAAATGGTGCCCCCAGCGGGATTCGAACCCGCGATATCCACCTTGAAAGGGTGGCGTCCTTGGCCGCTAGACGATGGGGACAGCGGGAAAAAGTATAGCAGACTTTTTTAGCCGTTCACATATCGTTGGCAAACTGAAAAACCACCACATAGGAGCTGGCTCTCTATCCCGATCATCAAACATCTCAACCTGTAACATCTGCAGGCCGTAATCCCCTCCAGATGTTACAGGTTGAGACAAAGATACAAGGACGGCCCCAGCGACAGCGCGGACAGCCCATTCTTTATTAGTCCTCTCGAACGGTCTCCAACAGATAATCGCGCATGTACGGAATTGCAAACGAAACACAGCCATAGCCCGCGGGCTCAATCAACCCCGCATCGATCAGACGCTTGCGATATGACCCAACTTTGTTCGCCGACAAACCCATCTTCTTGGCGATATCGCCGTTGGCGATATCGACGCCCTCGCATTGAGCCATCGCCGCGAGATACTGAAACTGCCGTTCCGACACCCTGCGCAGCGCTGGGGCAATCACCATAGCATTAAAGCTATCAAGAGCCGCCTGGATACCCTTACGAGCCGCCTCTTCGCTCACGCTCTCCGCCCCACTGCGCGCAGCAACCTGCCAAGCGTAATATCCGACCAGCTGGACCATAAAGGGATAGCCTGCCGAAGCTTTTGTTAATAGCTCAGCGGCACCTTTGTCGAGCTCCTTGCCCGCTCGTCTCATCGTATCCTCAAACGATCCGCCAACTTCAAAATCGGAAAGCCGAGTAAGTTCAACATGTTTGGCTCGCTGAAGGAACGTCAACGTATCATCCACCACCACGCCATCTACCGATGTCGGCAGCCCGGCGAAAGCGAAAGCGACATTCGCTCCTTGGCGGATCAAGAGCTGCATCTCATTACCTAGCTCGCGCATTTCCTCAGTTGAGGCATCCTGGATCTCGTCGAGCGTAATGAGCAGACCACCGCGCTTCGCAGCATCGTACATCGCCTCGCCCAGATGAGAGGCCGACTTCGACATCTCCATGGAGCCAAGGCTGACCCCTAAAATCGATGGGGAAATCGAGATTGATTCAAGACGAACGTTTCGCTGCAGAGCCTCGAGGATTCTATTGCAAAAACCAGCATTGGAGGCAACGTCAACGACCTCGAATCCTTTTTTGCGTGCAAGGTCACCCAATGCATTAAGGAGCACCGTTTTACCTGTGCCTCGGACGCCCGAGATGCGCATGAGTCGATCGGGGGCACCAGGACCATTCTCAAGAGCCTCGGCAAAGTCATCCAAAACAGTGTCCCGTCCGATAAGCTCAGGCGGATTCATGCCCGCCGTTGGCTTAAAGGGGTTAACAGCTTTCGTCATTCTGCCCTCCTCTGCTAGTTTTAACAACTTTAACAAAGTTTAGCAACTTTAGCAGAGTTTAACAGTTTTAGCAGGCTCGGCGGCTTTATGCCTTACCAATCCTGCCGGGGCCTCC
>CAJMRZ010000075.1 GCA_905215945.1 uncultured bacterium
CTGCCTCTGTAGTGGCGGCACTAGCTGCAGGCGCGCTCCCGGAATCCGAAACCTCGGCGCCGCTCTGCTCAGCGGTACCGCTCGCAAGCGCTGCGTCCTCGCCTGGCGTCGTAGCCTGAGCCACAGCGTCGGTAATGCCCTCGGCACCCTCGGCCCACAGCTGAGCCGGCGTGGTGCTGAAGGCCATCGCGAAGGCCAGGAATGCCACCAGGCCGCGCTTGGCTACGCCGCGTGCAATCGCGCCACGGCGATGCAGCGAGGCGCGCTCGCGCTCGTCCTCAAACATATCCATTTGTCCCCCATTGTCTGTACTTGGAGCATTGCCCAGCGGCTGCCCCACGTCATCGCGCATGTTACGCTCGAGTTCCCCCATCGGGGTCCTCCTTCCCTCCAGAGCCCTATGCACACCGGCGGCATACGCCGCAGCCGCATGCAAGATGGGAGGCGATCCGACTTAACCTTAACGGCTCAGGCGCGTCGTCCGATCTGCGACGCGAACATCCCGAGCCAAGAGGAATTACGGTTACTGGTACAGCCGGGGACTTGCACCCCGATTCTCCCAAACGCGCAGGAAAACCGCGCGTTCGTGCGTCTCCGCACCACCATCTAGGCCATCGATTATTACCGTCAAAATGGTATCACGCAAAAGGACCCCGCACACAGGCGAAGCCCAAGGTAAAAGCTATTGTTTGCGATAGGAAAATGCGGTGACGGTCGCAGCCTCTAGTGTTTGCCGCCGTGACTGTTGAGCCAGATATTGCGGCCCAGCATAAGCGCCAGCACCAGCGCGCTCACGTAGCCCATAAAGCCAATGACCGGGATACCAAACACAACCGGCTCGATGCGTGCGTAGTACACCACCGACGAACCGATAAACAGGCCGGCGATAACGATAGCCATCGACATGCGGTCGATAATTCCGCCCAGCTGTCGCAGTGCCTTATCGCTGCTCATGATCTGCGTGTTCACCTTAAGCTGGCCGCGCGTAAGCATGCGCGAAGCCAGCCCCAGGTACTCAGCCGCCTCGAGTGAGCCCTTCGCTGCGCGATAGCTGCTCGCGGCAAAGTCGCGGCTCATCTCGCGCATGCGGGCATAGATGCTCTTCTCGTTTTTGATATGAGCCTGAATGATCTGGATCATGTTGACGTTGGGCATGTACTCGGTCAGCAAACCCTCGAGCGTCACCATGCCGCGCGCGAACATCGTCACCACGCTCGGCAGCTCAACGTCATTCTTACGCGCGAGGTTTAACAGCGAGGTCAAAAACTCGCCGATATCCAGATCCTTCAGGTCAAGGCCCGCAAAGTCAGCCACGATAAAGTCCAAATCGGACAAAAAGGCCGAATGATCGAGCTCAGCCGAGTCGCCACGCGTCACGGCGAAGCGCATGAGCGAATCCTTGAGCTTGGGCACGTCACCCTCGGCCACGGCGAAAATCATGTCCTTAACGATGCCACGATCGTGGCTCGACATGCGTCCGACCATGCCCAAGTCGATAAAGTAAACGATGCCGTCCTTGAGAATGATGTTTCCCGCATGCGGGTCGGCATGGAAAAAGCCGTCGTCGAGCACCTGCGTCGAGTAGTCCTCGACAATCGCAGCACCGATCTTTTCCAAGTCATAGCCCTCGGCCACCAAGCGTTCAGGATCGGCGATCGAAATGCCGTCGACGTAGTCCATAACCACCACGTGCTCGGTGCACAGGTCCAGATAGGATTTAGGGCACGTCACGCCATGAACGCTCTTATGGAACTCGTAGAAGTCGTTGAGGTTTTTGGCCTCGGCCAAAAAGTTGGTCTCCTCGCGAAACGAGGTCCACAACTCCTCGACTACGCCGTGCAGGTCAACGAATTGATCGGTGTTGACAAACTTGGAAACGATGCGCACCACCGAGCGAATGATATCGATGTCCTGTGCCATAACCTGCTGCGCACCGGGGCGCTGCACCTTGACGGCCACGTCCTCGCCCGTCACCAGACGAGCGCGGTGCACCTGCGCGAGCGATGCGCTACCAAGCGGGTTGGGGTCG
Source organism: uncultured bacterium (assembly GCA_905215945.1). Taxonomy (GTDB): domain Bacteria; phylum Actinomycetota; class Coriobacteriia; order Coriobacteriales; family Coriobacteriaceae; genus Collinsella. The sequence continues at coordinate 2,030 of CAJMRZ010000075.1, forward strand.
ATCGCATCGAACATCTCCCCCAGGCGCAGGCCGTATTCTTCTTCCAGACAGCTGAGTACGACCTCGTACGGCACCGGCTCCACGTCGGAGCGCAGACGACGCAGCTCGTCGCAAAAGCGTTGCGGCAGAATCTCGGACCGGTTGGCCAAAATCTGCCCCATCTTGACGAACATGGGGCCGAGTTCCTCGAGCAGGCGGCGCAAACGAACCGGCGTGAGGTTATCCCACACGCGGTACTTTTTGACCAGGCGAACAATCTGCCCAATGCGTTCGCGACGACCCGCCGGCGTGAGCTGGTATTCCTCGTCCGGCGCCATCGCGTCGGGCTCCTCGGGCACCATATCGACAGCGCGCGGCTTCTTGCGAGCGCCCGAGACGGCGGCGTCGACCTCATCGACAACCGCCGCCTCGTCACCCAGAGGATCTAGATTGTTGTAATCGGTGGTGGAATCTGCCATCTGCGCTGCTACTCGGCCTCTTCGGTATCCTTCGCATCGTCGGGCTCAACGGACTCGACGGGCACCGAGGTCACGTTGTCCTCGACCGAATCGACGATGTCGCGCACATGGGCCAGGAAGGCCGTGCGCTCGGGGGCGGTCATAACGCGGACGCGGGCAAGGATGAGCTCGTCGAGCACGCGCTGGGCCGCGGTCTCGCCCTGCATGCCCAAGCGCTCGGTCAGATCGGAGATGGTACCGCCGGCCTGCTCGAACATGTCGGACACACTGCGGGCGATATCGGGGGTGGCGGTGTCCTTGCGGACCTGCTCGCCTTTGGTGTTAAGGTCGTCGAGGACCTTCTTGCCGCCTTCGACAGCAACGGCGGCAGCGCCAAAGCCAACGTTGATGGCGCCGTTAACAAGCTGATCGAGTTTCATAACCATGGTTGTCTCCAATCACAAACAACTGCATTGGCGTTCTTGTACCCAAGATTGAGTGAAAGCGACAAAGCGTTTTAGCGCTATTCGATCGACGGGAAATCCCTACCTCACGTTGTCGTTCATCGCGAAAGAGTTCTTCATGGCGCAGCTCGTGGTGTAAAGCACCTTGCCCAGCAGGGCATCGGTCTCCACGCGAACACGCTCGGCAAAGGCCTCGTTGGCGCGTGCAAGCTCGGCAGGCACCTCGACCTCGGGCAGAGCGGCTACGGCAGCGTCGACGTCATGGATCTGCTTGTGGCCCATGCCACCGACCTTCTCCTGATAGTCCTCCACAGCGCGGCCGCACTCATGGAAGCGGACGTCGGCCAGGGCGCCGATCAGGCGGTTGGCCCAGTAGAAGTTTTCGGACGTCACGCGAGCCTGCGTGTCGGCATAGTACTCGGGCATGGTCTCGACGTTGGCGTACAGCGGAACCAGCGCGTTAAACGAGTTGGAGCCAAAGGCCATCCACTGCACGGCGCGGTAGGCCGGCTGCGCATAGGGACGCAGCTGCAACACGGCGAGCTGGCTGTTGCGATTGATGCCGATGGGGCGATAGGCGCCACGCGTAGCGGGCGTGCCCTTGCTGCCGTAGCAGTCGTACTCCGTGCCCTGGTAGTGGCTCGAAAGCACGTACTTGATGTCCTCGATGGTCACCTTGCGCTCGGGCACACGGCTCCAGGGGATGTCGTCGCTCTCGGGCGTGTAGTCGGCATCGGGGCCGTCCCACACGTCGCCGGGGTTGAGACAGCGCTGCATGTACCACGCGCGCGGCGTGTTGTAGACGTGGTCGCTGTCGCTGTGCGAGCCAAAGGCCTCGCGCGGGTTAAAGACCGCAGCCGGGCCGTCGCCCTCGACGCCCAGCGTCAGGTCCAGATGCCACTCGGCCATCCAGGCGCGCAGGTCGGCCGAGCACATGTGGTCGGTCTGGGCGCCCTCGGCGTCATCCAGGTCAAAGCTGTCGATACCCAGCTGGTTGGGCATGGTCACATAGGCGTCGTCAGGCACGCGCTTGGCAATCCAGTGGTGACCACCGATGGTCTCGAGCCACCAGATCTCGTCCACATCACTAAAGGCGATGCCGTTGTTCTCGTAGGTGCCGTAGCGCTCGAGCAGGTCGCCCAGGATGCGCACGCCGTCGCGGGCGGACTTGGCATACGGCAGGACCAGGGTCACCATGTCCTCCTCGCCCAGGCCACCAGGCTGCGCCGGCACATAGCCGTCCTCGCCCTCGTTGCCCTTGGCGGGCACGTAGTCCACGAGCGGATCGGCGCCGCGAACGCGCTCATTGGTGGTGAGCGTCTCGGTTGCAGACATGCCCACATTGAGCTCGTTGAAACCGGCCTCGGCCCAGATGCCGTGGCCCGGGACAACATCGGGGACGCTCGTATAGCGCATGGGATTATCGGGCAGTTCAACGGTCAGGTGACTCAGGACGCTCGTGTAGACGCGCGGCTGCTCGTCGGGATGCACCACGCGCATACGCTTGGGCTCAAACACCCCGTTGGACGAGTCCTCGTTGCGGGCGACAAGCGTCGACCCGTCGTAGCTTGCGTTCTTACCGACCAGAATCGTTGTGCACGGCATGCGCATCCTCCTTGAGCGAAGAAATCAAACGGCAACAGTGTATCGCTTCGGAGCAGAAAGGGCGAAACCACGGCACCGGCAACCCCTGTGGTCAAAAAATGCCAAATATGAGTACTGTCACCAATTTAGTAACAGCATTTTTGCTACGCATGGGTGCCGGAAGTCTACATTTGTTCAAAAATTAGATGATGTAATTCCCCATAGGTCCAATAAAATAGGCTCTCTATCGATAATAAATATCGTTAGAGAGCCAAATTAACCTAAAATATATGTGACTATCTTGGCAACACTACTCATATTTGGCATTTTTTGTCCACGGGGTATAGAACTAACCCCTCAAACAGCTTCAAAACGCCTATTTCGATGCGCGCTCGGCCGCTTCGATCACGTGTTTGGCGAGAATCGCCGTTGTCACGGCGCCCACGCCGCCCGGCACGGGGGTGATGGCACCAACAACCGGCTCCGCGGCAACAAAATCGACGTCACCCACCAGCTTGCCAGCGTCCTCATCCCAGTTAATGCCCACATCAATGATCGTCTGGTCCTCGCGAACGGCATCCACGCCAATCGTGCGCGCGCGTCCAACGGCGGCAACCACAATATCAGCCGCACGGCACTCGGCAGCAAGGTCGCGCGTATGCGTATGGCACGTCGTCACGGTTGCGTTGCGCGCCGTAAGCATGGCGGCAACAGGACGCCCGATCACCAGCGAGCGCCCGACCACAGCAACCTTAGCTCCATCCAGCTCAACGCCATAATGATCCAGCAAAGCAAGCACGGCTTCGGCTGTGCAGGGGGCAAAACCCTCACCGCGCCCCGAAAGCGTGGTGAGCAGCGAAGCCGGCGTCATGGAGTCAACGTCCTTGGCGGGATCGAGCGCTGCGGCGACGGCGTTCTCGTCAAGGCCGGCGGGCAGCGGGCGGAACATCAGACAGCCATGGACAGCCGAATCGGTATTGATGTCCTCGATGGCCGTCAACAACTCTTCTTGCGAAACACCGGCAGAAAGCAAAACGCGACGAGCCTCAATCCCCACTTTTTCGCAGCGCTTGAGCGCACCGCGCTCGTAGGATAGGTCGTCCTCGCGCTCGCCCACGCGAACGATGGCGAGCGTCGGCACAACGCCGCGCTCACGCAAAGCGGCACAGCGAACAGCAAGTTCCTCGGTCAGCGCGCGAGCAACAGGAGCACCCTTCAGTAGCTCAGCCATGGCTATCCTCTCTTCCTTGCAGCGTCGGCGGCGCGGCGCGCCAGCGCATCGGCGCGCGGCAACCATGTGTCGAGCAGCTCATCACACGCCGTCTCGAGCTCCTCGGCACGAACGCGATCTTTCATAGACGTGGTGTTCGCAAAGAGAGTCAAGCTCGCGCCCTGCATAGCGGCACGGCAGAACACGGCGCCGCACGCCACATCGGACAGCAGCTGACGCGAACCCTTGTCGGCCATGTCCTCGAGCAGCGCCAGCGCACGCCCGCAGGCATCCATAATGCGATACGGCGGCATAGCGGCCACATGCAGCGCATCCTGAATCGCGGTCGCTCGAGCCGGATCGTCACGCGGAATACCGTACGCCGCGGACACCCGCCTGTAGGCACGAACGTCCTCGGAAACCAACTCGACAAGCTCCTGGGCCAGCTCATCAGCCTGGGCAAACGCGCGCGTCAGGTCATCCGCACGATCAGCAAGCGCGGGATTAGTCGCACCGTAGCGGGCAACCATTCCGCACAGCGAGGCACCCAGCGCGCCCACAAAGGCGCTCGCGCTGCCGCCGCCGGGAACCGGCTCGCGCGCGGCCAGCGCCTCGGCAAACCCGCGGCAGGTCTTGTCCATCATCTCTTGGCTCATACGCATGCACCTTCAAGTCATATACATCGGTCGGGCGGAATCGCCGACCAACCGCATCGATCACGTAATGGTGCTAAGTCTAGCCCATAAGTACATGAGCGTCAGCGCACCTGGCCATCGCAGATTTCTATGGCACGCGATAGGCGTCGACAACGCAAACATGGGACACATGGCCCACCTTTCGAGACTCCCGAGCAGCACAAGCTGGGGCATATCTATAAGTAAGGAACCCGTTGGTGAACGGCCGCGCAACGGCCACAAGCGATGAACGGAGGCATAAGTCGCACAGTACACAGAGACATCCGCCGCCAGCGCAATCAGTACCCCAACAGCATGCGGCGCCGTGATGTCATCAGCAGACAAGGAGGACGCCACCATGATGAAAAAGACCCTATCAATCCTTTCCCTTTGCATCGCCCTCTTTGCCGCGCTCGCCCTTGTGGGCTGCGGCGGGAGCGCATCGGGCGGCGGCAGCGCCCCCAAGAGCGAGAGCAAGGAAAAGGCCCCCGTCGCCAAGAAGACCGACTACATCTGGTTTAAGGTCGAGATGCCCGAGGGCGTCGGCGTAAGCGACTCTGCCGGCAAGAATGCCGACAGGGTCCAGCTCACCTTCCCCGAAGACGA
>CAJMRZ010000076.1 GCA_905215945.1 uncultured bacterium
TTTCTTGAGCCAATACCACAATAAGCTGCGGCTTCTTCTACTGTAAGATTGGCGAACTGGGCAAACGTACTCCACACCGCGCCGTTCCTGCGCTATCGTGGGACAGCTCACGTAGATTAAGGCCCCGTCGCGGGGCGCCCCATACATAGAAAGCGAGAACCCATGGCACTGACAGGAGCCCAGGTCAAGCAGCTTCGCAGCATGGCCCATCACCTCAACCCCGCCATCATCATCGGCAAGTCCGATATCAACGAGGGCACCGTCGAGCAGACGGTCGCCTATCTGGAGAAGCATGAGCTCGTTAAGTGCTCCGTGCTGGATGGCTCCAGCCTTTCTGCCCGCGAGGCCGCCGAGGAGCTCGCCGAGCGCTGCCACGCCGAGGTCGTCCAGGTCATCGGCCGCAAGTTCTCGCTGTATCGCGAGTCCTCGCGCAAGGATATCGAGAAGATCAAGCTCGTCTAAGAGCCAATGATCCGGCGATCCAACACATAGCAAGCTTACGGGTGCCCAAGTACTTCGGGCGCCCGTTTTTTATCGCTCGACCAGCACGCGATTGAGCCGCCCCTCCACCAAGCGCTCGTATAGACGCCGCGTCTCGGGCTCGGGCACGCCATTGACCTGCTCCCTCAGGTGGTGCATATGCCCGCTGTACAGCTCGACGATATCGCGCCGCCGCCCCGCCGCACTGTAGACGCGCATGGCGCAGCGCACCATATCCTCACGCGCCGTTTCCTGTCGAAGCCCCGACTCCGCCAGCCAAATCGCCGACTGCAGATCGTTTTCTTCTAGAGCGGCATTTGCTCCCTTAATCATGCAATCGATGTACTTTGACTGCATAATGCGCCGCATGCGCAAAAAGTAGGTGGGATTACAGCCATTGGGAACATACAGCGGTCCGGCATAAAGCTGCTCAATCTTAAGGCACAGCTCAACTAAATGGGGCCCGCGCGCACCCGTGCGATTTCCCAAAACCTCGCGGCTTATCTGGTCAAACAGCCGTACATCGGTCTTGACGTAGTCGCCGTTGAGCCCAATGCATTCATTTTGGATGAGCACGCACGACTTGCCATCCGGCGTCGGTCCCAAAGCCGACCGCAAGCGCGATATCGTCGAGTACAGGTTGTTGCGGGCGCTATTAAACTCGGCATGGGGCCACAGCTCCATGGCCAGCGTCTCACGATCGACGAGCGCATCCATGCCCAGCGCAAGCCGCTCGGCAAGCGTCGCCGCCTTCTTGCGACGCCACATTTTGTCCGTGATGGGAAACCCATCGCGCTCGGCGCGAAACGCACCAAACATGCGAATCTCGATATGGTCGATGGTATCAACGGCTTCAACCTCGCCGGCCTGGAACAGGCGCTCGCCCTCTCCTTCCAAATCGTCGCGCAGCGAGTACCGCGACAGCTCGCGCACGGGAAGCTTCTTGCGTATCCTGCCCGCCGGCTCGCCCAGACAATGCATGGCAAGGCGCGCAAAGAGCCGATACGATGGCTCTAGAATCCCCGCACGATTCATGGACATCCAGGCCGCAAGATCGCTATCTCGCCCCGCGCAAGCCAAATGCAGCGCCACCATCCAGGCTTCTGCGCCACCAACCTGCGTCTGGCTTATATCGAGTAGCTCCGCTTCCTCGCGCACCGAAACCATCGAGGTGTTACGCAGATATGCCACGCGCTCCAGCAGCAATGCGTTATCGCGCATGTACGCAATCGACTCCTCGGCAAGTTTGAGCACTTGGACCGCACGGAACTTCGCATTAACCGGCCGTCCCTCTGCCAGCGACTGCCAGCCTTCTAGCAACAGGCCAAACAGCTGAATCTGGTTGTCACGCATGCGGACGGCAAAACGATCGAGCTCGTTGAACGCCGCGTCGTCGGTTACCGGCAAGCCGGAAAGGAGCCGCCGTGCCGCCAACACCATGCGCACCCAGATAGCCATCGCCTTAAGCCCACGTACGTCGAGCGCCTCCCGCACCAGCGCCATCTCGTCGTCGCGCTCGTCGGTTCCCGAAAACGACCCGTCAAAGAGCTCCACCAGCATGCTATCGGCCCGTATAACAATCCCCGCGATGTCGAGCTCGCAGTCGTAGGCCTTGCTCGTTTTGAGCTGTTGTAGAACGCCGCCGTCATTTCCCCGCTCGGTCAGACAGCGTTTGACCTCGATATGCGCAGACAACATATCGAGTGCGGTATGGGACGTCTCTATTTCTGGCACGGCCAGGTTCGTAGGAAGCCCAAGCCCGTTGTCCCCATAGCAAACAACCGTCAGTGTCTGGGCCACCCTCCATGAAACAGGGTCTATTTCGCAGGCCGCCCGTTCGCCCCCGCGTTCGACGACCGATGCCATATAGCGAGCGAGCTTTGTATTGGACACGCTGACCGCTGCCAGATATACGCCAAGCGCTTCGGCAGGCGTTGGCTCTGGAGCCGGATCGTCGGCATCGATCGTGCCCAGCGCCGCTCGGCAGATATCGGCCCCGTGCCCCGTCAGAGCCAGATCGACCCCATACTGCCCAGCAAGTTCAAGGACCGCCTCACGGTCCAAAAAGGCATCCGCCAGGCCCATCGCCGCATCGCATCGGCCCGCCTTAAGCAAAATCCGGGCCGCCCTCGGAACAAGTTCGGGGCGAATCTCGGCCACCAACTTACGCAAGCGCAAGCGTCCGTTATCCTCCGTGCCCAGACACGTAAAACTCCGCTCGGCGGGATCCAAGCCAAAGATCGGGTAGTCGCGCACAAAATAGGACTGGTCGACCATCGACAGCCTCACCCCACAGGCCTCGAGTTCCGCGATATTGCCCTCGCCCATCAAAACCATGAGACATGCCACGCAAAACAGCGCATTATTGTCGAGCGAAGCCAGATCGGCAAGTGCCGCGCCATATACGTTGACAATCTCGTTTTCGAGCAGACCGGCTACGTCGCCTTGGCCATACAGACCCGTCTGCAATGCCGAAACGAGCTCGGGCACGCCCTGCGTGAGCTGATAAAAGTCGAGCGATGTGCTGATCGAAAACGCCGATGCCCACGCCGAATACTCATAGGCATGCACCTTGAGCATCTGCGCATTGATCTTAACCGAATCGCCCAGCCCATGAATCAGCTGACGATTTGAAGGACGGCAGGAGATAAAGACCCCTATCCCCATAGCGCGCAGGCCGCGAATCCTGTCGATGAGGTCTTCGGTATCGTGCTGATCGAGGTTTGGCACATTATCAATCGCGATAAGAGAGTGCGGTTTGTCTTTGAGTTCTTCGGTAACCACCTCGAGCTGCATAAACACCTCGCGCCCAGTGGCGCGATCGGCCTCGATAATCCGCACGGGGCCTCGCGTCGGGTCGCATTTAACCTCATGGGTGTACTGCAGCAGCACCGAGGTCTTCCCAAACCCATCGGGCGCATAAAGAACCACGATGCCGGCCTTTCGGCCCTTGGCGATAAGCTCATTCATCAAGCGTTCGCGTCGCACCATATAGCCTCCGCCCAGCGGCATCAGCTCGAGCTCGTCTATACCGCTCAAATCGTTTACCATGCCCGCTCCTCAACTCGACCGTATGGACACTGTAGCCGCAAGACCATACAAGCCGCGCTATGAATAGAGCGACCTTGTGTTTTAGGTTGTCTTTTGGTACGCAAGCGGCAAGTTTTTGTACAGCGAGGGCCGATTGTTATTAATCCCCCGACTAATCGGTCTTTAAGCAGGTAAATGAGCTTGTCAGCTTGTCCCATCTAAGCGGCAGTGTAACGCAGATGAACAAGGTTCAGCCATGTCATTCAACTCGCCTAGCACCCGCTACCGTCTACGACCTTCTAGTGGCATTTTTGCATAGAATCTGATATAGAATGAATCAAGCTGTTGGGCATCCGGCATTCGTCAAGCTTGCGGCAAGATTTTGGTCAAGTGGACAGAAAGGGATAACAAAAAGGCCCCCGCAAAGCGGAGGCCTTAGGCAAGGCTATGTCGAGCTGCAGGATTCGCGCTACTCGCAGAGCGAAAGGGCGGCCTCGTCGGCAACGACAACGCAGTTGGTGTGCAGCTGCAGGATCGAAGCCGGGCACTCGGGCGTAACCGGACCATAGCACATGTCATGCACGGCCTGAGCCTTGGCCTCGCCGTTGGCGACGACCAGGATCATGCGGGCATACATGATGGTCTGGGTACCCATGGTGTAGGCCTGACGGGGAACATCGTCGATGCTGTCGAACAGGCGGCTGTTGGCCTGAATGGTGCTCTCGGTGAGGTCGACGCAGTGCGTGCCCTTGGAGAAGTGGTCATCGGGCTCGTTGAAGCCGATGTGGCCGTTGTTGCCAATGCCGAGCAGCTGCAGATCCGGGTAACCGGCGTCGGCGACGATCTTGTCGTACTCAGAGCAGGCAGCGGCGGCGTCGGGGTTGGAACCGTCGGGCACATGCGTGTTGTTCAGGTCGATGTTGATGTGATCGAAGAAGTTCTCACGCATGAAGTAGTGATAGCTCTGGGGATCGTCGTGCGAAAGGCCGCGATACTCGTCCAGGTTGTAGGTGCTGACCTCGGCAAAGTCGACGTCGCCCTTCTTGTACCAAGCAGCGAGCTGCTTGTAGGCACCGATCGGGGTGGAGCCGGTGGCAAGGCCCAGCACACAGTCGGGCTTGAGGATAACCTGCGCCGAGATAATATTAGCGGCCTTGCGGCTCATATCCTCGTAGTCTTTAGCTTTAATGATCTTCATTACGCGTCCTTTCTCGTACAAGAGAGGCAAGGCTCCCTTACAAGCACTTGCCCGCGGCCCGCGTCGGCCGCAACCAACGTGTGCGGCCACCAGGGCGAGGTCGCGTAATGTATGTGTCTCGTGTCTAGCCGCGTCGAGGCCCCTGCCCGTCCACGGTGACCCGAAGCTGTTTAGCCTCGGACGTTTCCCATCTTGCCACGGAGGGCGTCCTCTTTCAAGGGCGCCCTCCGTAAACGTGTTTGAATTGTAGACTAATGGCCACGTGCACTTGCTAGCGCTCGCGAGCAACGATGAGCTGGTCCATCTCTTCGACATGCACGCCAACGGAGCCCTTGATGCTCGAGAACTCAACGGAGTTGCACACCAAGATGGGAACCGTCACATCGTAGCCCTCGGCAGCAATTGCCTCGCGATCGAACTCAATGAGTACATCGCCCTTATGGACGATGTCACCCACTTGCGCATGTACGGTAAAGTGCTTGCCCTCGAGCTGAACGGTGTCCAAACCAACGTGGATGAGCACGTCCAAGCCATCGACCGTGTTAAGCGCTACGGCGTGTCCCGTGGGAAAAATGGCCTCGACCTTGGCATCAGCCGGCGCAATCACACGCGTTCCGGTGGGCTGAATCGCCACGCCCTGGCCCAAAAGGCCGGTGGCAAACGTCTGATCGTTTACCTCGGAGAGCGGAATGACATCGCCCGAGATGGGAGCATCCAGCGTAAGGACTCGACCACGCATACCAAAAGACCTTAGGACTTTAGTGAACATGCTCCCCCTCGGACACACCAATCAATCAAAATAACCTTAACAGTTTACCACTTGACAACGGTTTTTGACCATTAGGGAAGTTCGCGCTTGACAACCTCGACGATGTCGTCGACAACGCGCTGGGTCAGCTCGTGCGTCTCGGCCTCGGCCATCACACGGACCAGCGGCTCGGTGCCGCTCGGGCGCACCAGAATGCGGCCGCGGCCGTCAAGCTCCTTCTCGGCAGCAGCGACGGCATCCCAGATGGGCTGGCAATCGTCCAGACCAGCCTTGTTGTCCGAATGCACGTTGACGAGTACCTGCGGGTACTTCTTCATGATGCCGGCAAGGTCGGTGAGGGTACGACCGGTGCGCTTGAGCACGGCCAGCAGCTGCAGAGCCGTCACCAGGCCGTCACCGGTGGTGTTGTGCTCCAGGAAGATGATGTGGCCGGACTGTTCGCCGCCGATGACGGCGCCGTCCGCGAGCATGCGCTCAAGAACATAACGGTCGCCCACGGCGGTCTGGACCATCTCGAAGCCCTGCTCCTTCATAGCGATGGAGAAGCCCAGGTTGCACATGACGGTCGAGACGATCTCGGAGTTGGCGAGCTTGCCGCGAGCGGCAAGGTCAGAACCGCAGATAGCCAGGATGTAGTCACCGTCGATCTCATTGCCCTCGCTGTCCACGAACAGCACACGGTCGGCGTCGCCGTCGTGGGCCAGGCCGATATCGGCGTGGGTGCGCAGCACGAGCTCGCGCAGGGGCTCAAGGTGAGTGGAGCCGCACTCGACATTGATGTCGGTGCCGCAGTAATCGGTGTTGATGGCATGGACCGTGGCACCCAGGCGCTGCAGCGCGGCGGGCGTGGTCTGGCAGGAAGCACCGTGACCGCAGTCGACGGCAACGACCAGGCCATCGAGCCTCAGGCCATCAAGCGTATCGATGGCGTGGTCGACGTATGCCTTGCGGGCGTCCTTCATCTTGATGATGTGGCCCACGCCGGCACCGGTCGGCAGCGTATCGGCAGCCATGGCTTCCTCGGACATGACCCAGGCGCTGATCTCTTCCTCGACAGCATCGGGAAGCTTCATGCCCTTGCGGCTAAAGAACTTGATGCCGTTGAACTCCGGCGGATTGTGCGAAGCGGAGATGACGATGCCGCCGTCGAGCTCGTTCTGAACGGTGAGCAGCGCCACGGCAGGCGTGGGGATAACGCCGCAGCAATGAGGACGGCCGCCCTCGGCCATGATACCGGCGGTCAGAGCACTCTCGAGCATGGTGCCCGAAAGGCGCGTGTCACGGCCGATGCAGATGTCCGGACCAAGAAACTTGGTCGCCGCGCGACCCAGGCGAAACGCGAGGTCGCACGAGAGGTCGGCATTGGCGACGCCACGGACGCCGTCGGTACCGAAGATGTTCTGGGGCATAGGATTGCTCCTTCCCTAGCAGGCGATATGCAACCGCCCACCCTAGTCGAAAAAGAAAAGCGGGACCCGCCGAGGAATCGGCAGGGCCC
>CAJMRZ010000077.1 GCA_905215945.1 uncultured bacterium
GCAACGGCCATTTCCTCGCGCTTGCTCGCGCGCCAGTTCTCGATCACGATAAACAGCACGCCGTACACAATGAGCGCCAGCGCCACGACGGGAGCATTGTAGAAATGCTCCTCCATCCAGTCGTTGAGCGGCAGGCCGATCGCCGCGGCGGGAATGCAGCCGAGCACAATCTTGCCCCACAGCACCCAGGTGTCGCGGCGGCCCTCCTTGCCCTTGCTGGGCGAGAACGGATTGAGCTCATGGAAGAACAGCACGCAGACGGCCAGAATGGCGCCGAGCTGAATCACGACCAGGAACATGTTCCAGAACGTCTCGCTCACGTTCATCTTGACGAACTCGTCCACCAAGATCATGTGACCGGTCGACGAAACAGGCAGCCATTCGGTGATGCCCTCGACCAGGCCCATGAAGGCAGATTTTAGAAGCTCGATGATATCCAAAGGGACCCCCTCGTTAGACACCCGCCGATATTGTTCTGCGGACGGTGCGGGCGATGTCCCATTATCAACCGTTCGGGCGCGTCTGCGCCTACCCTTACCAAAAAACTCGTCCGTTCACAGAATTGCGAGCGGTCAAACCCAAATCCTTGGGTATAACTGCAACAAGATAAAGTGTTCGGCGGCCAACGCGCCCGCGCCCGCCCGATGCACGAGCCCCGCGCCCGTGCGATAGACCAAGGAGGAAACCATGAACGAGGGCTACACCAAGGTATTTGTTTCACTCGATGGTACTGAGCAGCAGGATTTTGTGCTCGCACGCGCCATCAAGGTCGCCGCGAACAACGGCGCCAAGCTAATCATCGGCCACGTTATCGATTCCACGGCGCTCGAGAGCGCCGGTTCCTATCCGGTCGATCTGGTCAACGGCCTAGAGGAGGCATTTAAGAACTCCATCGCCAAGCAGCTCGAAGAGGCCAAGGCCAATCCCGATATTCCCGAGGTCGAGGTCATGATTCGCGCCGGCCGCATTCGCGAGACGCTCAAGGACGAGATGCTCGACGTGGTTAAGCCCGACCTGGTGCTCTGCGGCGCCCGCGGCCTGTCCTCGATCAAGTATGCGCTGCTGGGTTCGATTTCGACGTTCCTGCTGCGCAACACGGACTGCGACATCTTGGTCGTGAAGTAGGTTCCTTCCCGCCGGCGCAAGGCCTGCGGGGTTATCACGCCGACGTCCTCGCCGCTTCGCGGCTGCGGGATGTCGGCTTAGATAACCCCTCCCGGCCTTGCGCCTTCGTCACCGCACCTCAGCGAGTTGGCTGATAAAAGATGGCGTGCCGCCCCGTTTGGGGCGGCACGTTTTGTTTGGGGCGACACGTTTTTGTTATGGGGGATTCATTTGAGCCCCCATAGTTGTGTTCACGTTCGGGAACATAGCGCCAATTGCCTTAGCTATGTTCACGTTCGGGAACATTGCCGTCCGCACCGCAAGACGGCCCGACTACTCGAAATATTGGAACTTGTTGGTTGAGAAGGCGAATGTTACGACGAAGCCTTCGCCCGGCTCCGATGCCGCGGTGACGTCGATGCCCATCTTGGAGCACAGGCGCGCCACCAGGTAGAGGCCGATGCCCGTTGCACGCTTGGTGGTGCGGCCGTTGTCGCCGGTAAAGCCCTTCTCGAACACGCGGGGCAGGTCGGCCGCGCTCACGCCGCAGCCGTTGTCCGCGACGGTAAGCTCGATGCGCTCGCTCGCCAGGCCCTCGTCCAGCAACGCGCCCGAAAACGTGATCTTCGCACCATCCTCACGCGCGTATTTAATGCTGTTCTGGATGAGCTGGCCCAAGATAAACTCGAGCCACTTCTCGTCGGTAAAGACCTCAAAGTCGAGGTTCTCGCACACCGGGGCCACGTGCGCCGCGATGAGCTCACGCGCGTTGGCTTTAATCGCGCCCGTCACCAAGGTTTTGAGATCCCAGCGGCGAATCAGGTAGTCGCGCTCCACGACTTCCGAGCGCGCATAGTACAGCGCCTGGTCGATATAGCGCTCCACGCGGGCAAGCTCGCGGCCCAGGTCATCCACACGCGACAGATCGTCTTCGCTGCCGTCCAGGTTTTCCAAAATCAGATGGGCTGCTGCCAGGGGCAGCTTGGCCTCGTGGACCCAGCTCTCGATATAGTCGCGATAGTCATCGGTCTGGCGCCTGCCTTCGGCAACCTCGTCACAAGCGGTTTTGCCCACCCGACGCAAGACCTCATACTCGAGCTCGCCCTCGGCATAGGTCGGACATTGCACCATCTCCTGCACCCATGCGGGACTCTCGAGCTCCTCTGCCGCACGCTCCAGCTGGCGCAGAAAACGACGACGGCGCGCGTATTCGATCACGATGCCAAGCATGCCAAAGATAAAGGACACGCCGACCGCCACGACCACGATAGAGACGGGTGCACCGGCGACCGTCAGCACAAAGCAGCTCAGCAGCACGCCGCACGTCCACACGGCGACGGGAAGCAGCGCGTCTTTAAAGAACTTGCCAAACGACATAGCCGGCCCCTAGACCGAATAGCCTTGGCCGCGGTGCGTTGTCAAATACCCCTTGATGCCGATTTTTTCGAGCGTGGTGCGCAGGCGGTTGATGTTGACGGTGAGCGTATTGTCGTCCACGAAGGCGTCGGAGTCCCACAGGTCCTGCATGATGGCCGAGCGCGAAACAATCTTGCCCGCGCGGCTCAGAAGCAGTGAGAGGATACGCAGCTCGTTTTTGGTGAGCTCGGTGCTAGTGCCGGTTTGCGTGTTGGTAACCATGGAGCGGGCGAGGTCGAGCTCCAGCCCCTTGTGGACAAGTGTGCTGCGCTCGCCTGCCGCCGCGGTGCGACGCAGCAGGGCATTGATGCGGGCCACGAGCACGCGCGCGCTGTAGGGCTTGGGAACAAAGTCATCTGCGCCGAGCGTCATGGCCATGACCTCGTCGATCTCGGTCGTGCGCGACGTGAGAACGATGATGGGGACCTCGGATTCGCGACGGACCTCATGGCAGATGTGCTGGCCGTCTTTGACGGGGAGCGTGAGGTCGAGCAGCACCAGGTCGGGCGCGGCGGCGAGAATATCGCGCGAGACATGCTCAAACGATTCGCAGGCCTCGACCTCAAAACCGGCACGGGCAAGGATATCGGCAAGCTCGCGACGAATGGGCTCGTCGTCCTCAACGATATAGATTAGCGCCATGGATTCCGCTCCCCCTCTTGGTTGTCTTGCCACCATTATGGCCGCGAAACTGCAGGTGTGCACCGCGCGCGGTACCAAGGTGACAGAACTGTTCGCGAGCGGGGGCGTTTTGTCCGCCTCGCACTCGCAGCGGTGGCGGGGACCAAAATGATTCTTTAATCCCCGTCCCAGAAAAATCATTTAGCGGCGGGCGCGGAGCTTTTCGTAGCCTTCGGCGAAGAAGGCGACCGTGGCGGCGTCGGCCTCCGCAGCGTCCGTCTCGGTTGCGGGGACCACGCCGTGCTCGTCACTCACCAGGAACAGCGCGCCCTTGAGCTGCGCGGGAATGTCCACGCGCGTGACCGGGATGCCCTTGGTCTGGGCCAGCTGCTCAATGAGCGTCGCCGTGCCGCACAGGCACTCGTCTGCCGGCACCACAAAGGCAAGCTCACCGTCGTTGACGGCAGCGAGCAGCTCGGGCGCCACGCCGGTCTCGTCGGCCTCGGAGCGAGCCTCGGCAGAACGGGCACGCAGCGCCTTGGCCGACGTGTCGGCCAGCGGCTCGTACTCCCCCACCGTCATGGCGGCGTTGCCGTTAATGTCGATCACCAGCATGAGCACGCCGTCGCGGGCGGTGTAGTCGCCCTCGGCAAGTGACCACTCAACGTGCTGTTTGGCCCAGCTGAGCATGTTATGGGTAAGTGGCTCGCCCTGCACCAGGCGCTCGGATAGCGCACGGATGTGACGGTTGAGCATGGGCACCTTTTTGTTGGACATGCGCCAACGGCAGATGAGCGCGGGCTTGTCGAGCGTGAACTTCTCGACCGCCTCCTGATTGGCGCAAAAGTCCTCGTACGCACGCTGATCCTCGGCATTACCAAACAGTTCGGCATCATCAATCTGGGGCATGGTTGTACCTTTCGTGTTAGTCATTCCGTCCTCTTATACCAAAAAGACGGCCCTCCAAACGGAGCAGCCGTCTTTTGCAGAGATTATTTTAGAAGCGAGGCAAGTCCAAGGGACGAGATAACATCCCATCCTCCCCAGTCAACCTAACAGGTCGGCGAGGGTTGCCCAGATGCCGCAGATTGCCGTGAAAGAGGAGCGACGCGTACTTGGGTACGCGAGCGACGAATGAACGGCAAGGTGCGGCATCTGGGCAAGCCGCAGCGCCACCTCCCTACTTAGTGGCGGAAGTGGCGGGCGCCCGTAAAGACCATAGCAATATTGTGCTCGTTGCAGGCCTGGATGCTCTCGTCGTCGCGCTTGGAGCCGCCGGGCTGGATGATGCAGGTCACGCCGTGTGCAGCAAGCACGTCGACGTTGTCGCGGAACGGGAAGAATGCGTCGCTTGCGCAGGCAAAGCCGCCCTTCTCCACGCCCTCGCGCTCGCAGAAGTCCTCGGCGCGCTCGCAGGCAAGCAGCGCAGAGTCAACGCGGTTAGGCTGACCCGGGCCCATGCCAATGCCGGCCTTACCCTTGGAGACCAGGATGGCGTTGGATTTAACGCCCTTGCAGACCTTCCAGGCAAACTCGAGCTCGGCCATCTCGGCGTCGGTGGGCTTGCGGTCGGTGGGGAACGTAAAGGTCGCGGGATCCTCGGTCACGTGGTCGACTTCCTGCACCAGCATGCCGCCGTCGATGGAGCGCAGCTCCACCTGGGCGCCGTGGTCCACGCCGCCGGTCGCCAACACGCGCAGGTTGGGGCGCTTTGCCATACGCTCGAGCGCCTCGGCAGTGTAGCTCGGGGCGATGATGACCTCGACGAACTGCTTGTTCTGATCGGCGAAGTGCTCAACCAGATCAAAGGGAACCTCGCGGTTGCAGGCGATGATGCCGCCGAAGGCGCTCTTGGGATCGCAGGCGAAGGCGCGGTCGTAGGCGGCCGTGATGTCCTCGGCAACGGCGGAACCGCAGGGATTCTGGTGCTTGAGGATCACGCAGGCCGGCTCGTCGAACTCGCGTACCAGGTTCCAGGCGGCGTCGGCATCCAGATAGTTGTTGTAGCTGAGCGGCTTGCCCTGGATCTGCTCGGAGCCCACGAGCGGGAACTGCGAACTCGCGGTGTTCTCGCAGCCCTCGGCAAAGCGGTAGACCGTAGCCTTCTGCTGAGGATTCTCGCCATAGCGCAGGTCGTCGACCTTCTCCAGCGAGATCTCGAGCTTGGCAGAGGTGTCCGCCACGTCGCTTGCCTGGGCGGCAAGCCAACGGGAGATGGCCGTGTCGTAGGCGGCGGTGGTCTGGTAGACCTTCACCTGCAGGCGGCGACGGGTGGAAAGCGTGGTGCAGCCACCGGTCTCGCGCATCTCGGCCAGGACGGCATCATAGTCGGCCGGGTCGGAAATGACGGTAACGCTCGCGGCGTTCTTAGCGGCAGAGCGCAGCATGGAGGGGCCACCGATGTCGATGTGCTCGATAGCATCCGCGAAGGTGACCTCGGGGTTGGCGACGGTCTTCTCGAACTCGTACAGGTTGACGACGACCAGGTCGATCAGCTTAATGCCGTGCTGAGCGGCCTCCTGCATGTGCTGCTCGGAATCGCGGCGGGCAAGCAGTGCGCCGTGAACCTTGGGATGCAGCGTCTTGACGCGGCCGTCCATCATCTCGGGATAGCCCGTGAACTCCTCGATGGGGGTTACGGGAACGCCCGCGTCCTCGATGGCACGAGCCGTGCCGCCCGTAGAGATGATCTCGACGCCAAAGTCGTCAACCAGCGTCCGTGCGAAATCGACGACGCCCGTCTTATCGGTAACCGAGATCAACGCGCGTGCGATCTTCACATCAGATCCCATGCAGTCCTCCTGTCTGGTACGCCGCCGTGCTCTGTGAGTCGGTGATACGTCGATCTGCAGCGCTCGCGCAGCGGCATTGAAAATACTGATTCAATGTAGCGCATCGAGCGCGACGATGCACCCCGCAACGCACGGCTGTGCAGAAAAAGCTTCGAGCGGAGGTTGCAGGAGCGCCACTGGGCACGGTGAGTTCATGGAACACAGGGGCACCATAATTAGATGCCAATGGCGTGGTAGAACTGTGCTCGATATGCATCCGCAATAGAAAGAGGCACCATGGTCTCGCGGGTTCTCTACCGACCGTTTGATACCGAAGATTTCGACGCCATCGCGCTGATCCTGCAGCAGCTTTGGCACAACAACTCGGATAACGATGAGTACAACCGCCTCGAAGCCGCGTGCGATCTTGCCTACTGCCTTTCTTCCTCGACGTTTTCGCAGGTTGCAGTTATAGATGGCGAGGCGCGCGGCATTTCGCTTGCGCGTGCAGGACAGAGCTCCGACACCGCCGTCAGGGAACATTGGATGGATACTGAGCGTGCACTGCTGTCGCAGATGCGCGAGCTAGAACCCGAGTCGTGCGCCGAGTATCTCTCGTTTGTGCGCACAACCATCCGAACCAACAACCGCCTGCTCGAGAAAAGCCCACTGCCGCATGACAACGAGGTCACGTTGCTCGCCGTGGATCGCGATGTCCACGGCCTGGGCGTTGGCACGGTGCTGCTCGACGCCGCTATCTCGCATCTGTCCTCGTGCGGGGCGACCAGCGCACACCTGTACACCGACTCCAACTGCTCGTGGAAGTTCTACGAGCTGCACGGCTTTAAGCGCACCGCCACGCACCGCGCCAACCGCGAGGAACGCCGCCACGCCATGCCGCGCGAAAGCTTCCTCTACGAGCTGGACCTAACCGTCTAGGCCCAGCAGCCATACCAAGTCATTTAGGAACGTCCCCAGTAACTAGTCGTTGGAGACAGTCTTCGCAGGTAGCGCATAAAAAGGGGATGGGCTTTCCCC
>CAJMRZ010000078.1 GCA_905215945.1 uncultured bacterium
CCGCCGTAGGCGCTCACGTAGAGCTTGCCGCGGCTGAGGCAGTTGGACAGGTTCTTAAAGTACTGCGGACCCTCGTAGCCGGCGCGCATGTTCTGGTAGATCGACAGATCCGAGAAGGTCTCGTTCATGATGGCGATGACCGTGGGCTTCTCGCTGTCGAACTGCTCCTTTGCGGCGGCGCGCTCGTCGCTCTTGGCCGCGTCGGACTTGTCGTAGGCCTTGGCGTACTTTTTGAGCGTGGCCTTGGCATCGTCGACGGAGTAGTCGGCGGGTTTGGGCGGCTTGATGGACTGCGCCGCACTAATAAAGGCGGGCAGGTAGCCCTCGCGCCAGTAGCTCTCGAGCGGGCGCCAGGTGTAGACGGTGATGCCGAGGGTGTTGTAGTAGTCGATGAGCGTGACATGCGCGGTTACGCCGCCCAGGCACAGCACTGCCACGAGCAGGTTGGTGAGCAGCATACGCTTGGCGTTGGCGGCACCCTTCTGACGGTGCGGTGCTACCAGGCCGGCGTACTCGCACAGCAGCATGGCGATGGCGGTAAAGCCCATGGACAGCACGCAGAACAGCGAGATCGAGAAGGTGTAGCCGGTGCCGGCGACCGCGGCGGCGGTGGAGATGGCCGAAAGGTCGCCCGGCTGGATGGGCATGGATTTAAACGTGATGACGAAGAACTCGGCAATGCCCAGGACAAAGAGGGCAAAGGCCAGGACCGCGGAAGCTGCGCCGTGGCGCTGGAACAGGAAGAACAGGCCGACCATGAGCGTGGTGATGATGGCCCACTCGAGCAGGATGCATAGGGGGTAGACCCAAGTAAAGTCGTGGTTGGACGAGACCTCCATGCCCAGCAGCGCAAAGACGCCGGCGAGCAGCAGGCACAGGACGGCGGCGACGAGCGGTTTGCCCACAAAGGCGCCGCGCAGGCGGGCGAGCTTGCCGGTGGGGGCGGGGGCGTCGGGCGCGGCGAACGCAAAGACGCGCGGGGCGATGCGGTCGCGTGCGATGCTGGCCCAAGCGCAGCCGGTGAGGATGGCGTTGGTCAGGATGAGCATCACAAAGGCGAGCGGCTCGTTTTGAGCGACGAGGCCCACGGCGCCCCAAATAGTCAAAAAGACCTGGAACAGGCCGAAGGCGATGCTCCACCCAAGAGCGCTTTTGGCAACGGTGCCCGACTGAGCGCGAATGGCCTTGGCCTCGCGCAAGACAAGGTAGACGGTCGCCGCAAGACCGACGAGCGAGATGGCGGCAGCGAACATGCTGAGACTCCTCACAAACTAAAACGTACGAAAGCGGGGGTTTACCCGATTGTTACCAAGATATGCGCTGCAATTGGTGTCTGCGCACAACAACCAGCCATATTAACGCGCACGTGTGGCGGTGTGGCGCAATGTAGTGGCGACCTGCGCGATAATGGACGGGAATTACACGGAAACGTAAAGGCTTCTTAAAGAATTAGCGAGGATGAGGCGATGAGCGAACGGGCTTGTATGACGAGTGCGGGTGACGTGGATGCTGGCATGGACGCGGGCGGCTATCCGGTCGAGACCACGGGCAATGCGGTGTTGGACACGTTGGAGCACCGTTCCTCCACGCGTGCCTTCGCGCGTGATGACGACGACCGTCCCGTGGCGGTGACCGATGAACAGAGGGCGGCAATTTTGCATGCGGCGAGTCGCGCGCCGTCGGCGGGCGCCATGATGATGTATTCCATCGTGAGCATTCGCGAGCAGGCTACGCTGGATCGTCTGGCCGACCTGTGCGATCACCAACCCATGATCGCCAAGGCGCCCTGGGCACTTATATTTGTAGTCGACTATGCCAAGTGGATCGATCTGTTTGAGCACGTGGGCTGCTTTGAGCCCGAGTTTGTAGAGCGTACGGGCAGGGCGCCCCGCCGCGCGCCGGGTCTGGGCGACTTTGCCATTGCGGCTCAGGATGCCGTGATCGCCGCGCAAAACGCCGTGGTTGCCGCCGAGGCCCTGGGGCTGGGGAGCTGCTATATCGGCGACATCGTCGAGAATGCCGAGGAAGTTGCCGAGCTGCTCGATCTGCCGCCCTATACCATGCCGCTGTCGATGCTCATCATCGGCACGCCCCGTAAGGAGCGTCCGGCCATTGCGCACCCCGTGGTGAACCTGGTGCACGAGGAGCGCTACTGCCGCGCGGATGCCGCGACCATGGACGCGCAGGTGGCCGAGATGGACGCAATGTTCCGTCCGCATGCCCGCGAGGTGGGGGAGCGCGTCGTGGACATCTATACCCGCAAGCACACGAGTCCCTTTATGGCCGAGATGAGCCGATCCATGGAATGGTGGTTCAAAAACTGGCTTGGAAAATGACGAATGTGACAAAGGGGCAGTCCCTTTGTTACATTTCATATCGCCGCGGTGGCCTAAAGGCCGTATAAATGTTTATTTAGCTGGGAAAACAGTGCCATTCAAACATGGGCCGATTACCTATAATTCCTTCGAACATTAAAGTTGGGAGGAAACCGGCTTATGGAACAAAAGGCCAAGGAGGCAGCCTCGCACGCTGCGATTCCTGTGAGCATCTCGGCGATGCTCGTCACGCTGGGCGTGGTGTACGGCGATATCGGCACCAGCCCTATGTATGTAACCAAGGCGCTCGTTGCCGGCAACGGCGGCATCGGAAGCGTGACGGAGGAGTTCGTGCTTGGCGCGCTCTCCCTTGTCGTGTGGACGGTCACGCTGCTGACCACCATCAAGTATGTGCTCATCTCGCTGCGCGCCGATAACCATGGTGAGGGCGGCATCTTTGCCCTGTACAGCCTGGTCAAGCGCTGTGGCAAGTGGCTTATCATCCCCGCCATGCTGGGTGGCGCCGCGCTGCTCGCCGACGGCATCCTGACGCCGGCCGTTACCGTTACCACGGCCATCGAGGGCCTGCGCACCATCCCGGCGGTCCATGCTGTGTTGGGTGACGATCAGGGCCGTGTCGTGGCCATCACGCTTGCCATCATCATCGCGCTCTTCTTGGTACAACGTATCGGTACGGCCAAGATCGGTCACGCCTTTGGCCCCATCATGACGCTGTGGTTCCTGTTCTTGGGCGGCACGGGTCTGTTCTTTGTCTTCCAGCACCCCGCGGTGCTGCTGTGCCTCAACCCGCTGCGTGGCATCGGCTTTTTGTTGAGCCCCAACAACCACGCGGGCATCATGATTCTGGGCAGCTGCTTCCTCGCCACCACCGGTGCCGAGGCGCTCTATTCCGACATGGGCCACGTGGGCCGCGGCAACATCTACGCCACCTGGCCGTTCGTTAAGTGCTGCCTGCTGCTTTCCTATATGGGCCAGGGCGCTTGGCTTATGAACAACGCTGCCAACCCCGAGCTCATGGGCATTGCCGATCTCAACCCGTTCTACCAGATGCTCGCCCCGGGCCTGCGCCCGTTTGCCGTAGGCCTTTCCACCGTCGCGGCCATCATTGCCTCGCAGGCGCTCATCACCGGCGCATTCTCGCTGGTGTCCGAGGCCAGCCGCCTGGACCTCATGCCGCACATGCAGGTCTTCTACCCTGCCGAGACCAAGGGCCAGCTCTACATCCCCATGGTCAACAACGTCATGCTTGTCGGCTGCGTCATCGTGGTGCTGCTGTTCCAGAACTCGGCGCATATGGAAGCCGCCTACGGCCTTGCCATTACGCTGACTATGATGTGCACCACGCTGCTGCTCTTCTTCTACCTGCACGAGGAGCGCAAGCTCAAGGTTGCTCCGTGGATCTTCGCGGCCTTCTTCCTTTTGCTCGAAGGCTTCTTCTTCGTGAGCTCGCTCACCAAGTTCTTCCACGGCGGCTACTTCACCATCCTCATGGCTGCACTCATCATGGGCATTATGGTGTGCTGGTACAACGGCACGGCGGTCGAGCAGCGCCAGTTTACGCTGCTGCCGCTGCGCAGCTACCTGCCGCAGCTCAAGCGCCTGCGCGACGACGATCGCTATGAGCGCATGAGCGACAACATCGTGTACCTGACCAAGGACACCCATACCGATTACATTGACCGTGATATCGTCTACTCGATCTTGGACAAGCATCCCAAGCGCGCTCGTGCCTGGTGGTTCGTGAATGTCGAGACCATGGATGAGCCGCATACCTTTGCCTATTCGGTCGAGACGTTCGGCACCGACTACGTGTTCCGCGTGCATCTGTACCTGGGCTACAAGATCAACCAGCGCGTCAATGCCTATCTGCGTCAGGTCGTTCAGGACCTGGCTGCCACCGGCGAGCTGCCGCCGCAGACGCATGACTACTCGGTCTACAAGGATCCGGGCAACATCGGTACGTTCAAGTTCGTCCTGATCCGTAAGCTTCTGGCGCCCGAAAGCGATGTGGAGCCGAGCGAGCGTACGGCCATCACGCTCAAGTACATCATCCGCCGCGCCGCCGGCACGCCTGCACGCTGGTACGGCCTGGAGAACTCCAACGTGAGCTTTGAGTACGTGCCGCTGTTCACCAAGTTCAAGGCCGTGAACAAGATGCAGCGCCTGGCCCCCAACGAGCGGCCGTAGGCGCCGACGGGTTGCACGGAGTTGGTTTTCGATGGACAAGATTGAGACCGGGGAGGCAAACATGGATGCAAAGATGCTTGATGGCCGCGAGGTGGTTGCCGAGCTGGTACGTGAGGCACGCGCTGACGCCGCCGAAGATCGGTTTTTGACGAACCGTGCCAACATGGATATGGCCGATCGCGTAATTTCGATCGTGGCACTGGTATTTGGAGCGGTGTGCGTGTGTGCCCTGCTCGCGCACGTGCTGTTTGTCTAGCGACCGTCGGTTGCAAAGGCTATACACTTGGAACCACCACAAGGGAAACCACCACAAAGGTGCCTGTCCCTTTGTGGTGGTTTTTGTTTTTGAGAGAGGGGCGGAACGCTGATGGACGTCCGTACGGACGGCGATATTGCCGATAGCTTTTGGTGGCGGCGCACAACGCTGACGCGCCGCACTCCTCTGTATGACGCCTGCGTATCGGTGGGGCTGCTGGTCGCGGCGACGATTGTGGGCGCGCTGCTCGACCATCCGGGTCTCGCGCCGAGCATCATGATCGTCTATGTGTTCGCCGTTCAGCTGTGCGCATTCTTTACCTGGAGTCGCCTGTATTGCTTGCTGAGCTCGGCTGCCGCCGTGGCGCTCTACAACTTCTTGTTTGTCGACCCGCGCTACTCGCTGTCGCTTATCAACCGCGGCTATCCCGGCATGTTCTTCATCATGTTCGTGGTCTCGCTTGTGTCGAGCTCGATTGCCTTGGCCCTGCGTCGCGCTTTGGCACAGGCTGCCGCCAGCGACCGCCGCACGCATATGGTGCTCGAGACCAACCGCATGCTGCAGCGGTGCGCCGATCAGCAGCAGATTGTCCATGCCATGGCCACGCAGCTGGCGCGTCTTTCGGGCTGTCCGGTCGTGTGGTACAGCGCCGACGCCGAGGGCGATGACCTGCTGCCGCGTGCGACATACACGGCCGTGGGCGATGCCGCACCGGTGCACGAACTGGCGCCGCAGATGCCGCCGCGGCTCTCGGCATCCGCCTATGTGGGAACGCCGCTCGACGCCACGTTTGGCGGCTCGGCGTTTTATGGCATCTACCTGACGGTTCGCACAGGCGACGGCTTCGCGCGCTCGGGCGACCCCGCCTCGGTGGTGGGCGTGCTGGCTATCGTTGCCGAGCCCGACGTGCTGACGCACGAGGAGCGGACACTTGCCGATGCTATCGTGAGCGAAGGTGAGCTGGCGCTCGATCGCGCCCGCGCCATGGAGGCCCGCGAGGAGGCGGCGGTGCTCGCCAAAAACGAACAGCTGCGCGCCAACCTGCTGCGCTCCATCTCGCACGATCTGCGTACGCCGCTCACCAGTATTTCGGGCAACGCCGATGTCCTGCTCGATCAGGGCTCGACCGGCACCGCGGTGCTCGATGCCCAGACGCGCCGCGGCCTGCTCCTTTCCATTCGCTCGGATGCGCAATGGCTCAACGCCACCGTCGAGAACCTGCTCGCCATCACCAAGCTCGAGGGTGGCGGTATGCGCCTGTCGACCACACTCGAGCTCATGGACGATATCGTCGAGGAGGCGCTGCGCCACGTGAACCCTGCCGTGCGCGAGCACGACCTTAAGGTGGTGGCGTGCGATGAGCCGGCGCTCGTCAACGTCGATGCGCGCCTGATGGTGCAGCTGGTGGTCAATCTGGTGAACAACGCCATCACCTATACGCCCGCAGGCTCGCATATCATGATTTCGATTAGCGTCGACGATGGACGCGTGGCGTGCTCGGTGGCCGATGATGGTCCGGGCATCGCACCCGAGGATCGCGAACGCATCTTTGAGTCGTTCTATACCGCCAACCATGGCCTGGCCGACAGCCACCGCAGCGTTGGCCTGGGGCTTTCGCTCTGCCGCTCCATTGTGCTGGCGCATGGCGGTAGCATAGAGGTTGCCGCGGCGGACCCGCACGGCTCGGTCTTTACGATTGAGCTTCCCGTCGCCGATGTTTCGTTTGATAAGGAGTAGCGCTGTGCCGAACTCTGCCGTAAAACCGCTCATCTTGGTCGTTGAGGACGACCCCGCTGTCCGCAACCTTATCGTTGCCGCGCTCGAGGCGCACGGCTTGCGCCATATGGCTGTAGAGACCGCCCATGCCGCTATTGCCGCCGCCTCATCGCAGGCACCGAGCATTGTGCTGCTCGATCTGGGCCTGCCCGATATGGACGGCGTCAAGGTGGTGGAGTCGGTGCGCGCATGGTCGGGCATGCCGATCATCGTGGTCTCGGCGCGCAGCGAGGATGCGGACAAAATCCGCGCGCTCGATGCCGGTGCCGACGACTATCTGACCAAGCCGTTTTCGGTCGAGGAGCTGCTCGCGCGCATTCGCACGACGCTCAG
>CAJMRZ010000079.1 GCA_905215945.1 uncultured bacterium
TATGATACTTTAAGTGTCGCCGAGCTCGTCGCCAAGCCCGACGTTGACGGCGCCCTCGTGGGCGGCGCTTCGCTCAAGGCTGCCGACTTCGCCTCTATGGTCGTCAAGGCAGGCGAGTAGGACATATGGCACAACGTCATCTTCCTGCACTCCTGATTATCATGGACGGCTGCGGCCTGGCTCCGGCTGATGGCGAGAACGCCGTCGCCGCTGCCAAGACGCCCTTCCTTGATAGCCTGTACGAGAAGTACCCCCACACCACGCTCGGTGCTTCGGGCGAGGACGTGGGCCTTCCCGACGGCCAGATGGGCAACTCCGAGGTGGGTCACCTCAACATCGGTGCCGGTCGCATCGTGTTCCAGGAGCTTTCGCGCATCAACAATGCCATCAAGGACGGCTCCATCGCCAAGAACGAGGTTTTTGTCAAGGCTATGGACGATGTCAAGGCTGACGGCAAGACTCTCCACCTCATGGGCCTTATGAGCCCTGGCGGCGTTCACTCCCACATGAACCACGTCGAGGCTCTGGTCAAGATGGCTGCCGAGCATGGTGTCAAGACCGTTCGCGTCCACGCCTTCATGGATGGCCGCGACGTTGACCCGCAGTCCGGTGCCGGTTACATGAGTGAGTTCTGCGCCTTCCTGGCCAAGATTTCCGAGGAGACCGGTTGCGACGCTCGCGTTGCCACCGTCTCGGGTCGTTATTGGGCGATGGACCGCGACAACCGTTGGGAGCGCATCCAGCGCGCCTACGACGTCATGGTCAACGCGTCCGATGCTGATACCGACCCCGTTGCCGGTATCAAGGCCTACTACGAGAAGGACCCGCGCGGCGACGAGTTCGTCGAGCCCTTCGCTGCCCACAACGAGGGCATTCACGAGGGCGACGCGGCCATCTTCTTCAACTTCCGTCCCGACCGTGCTCGTCAGATGACCCGCGTGTTCACGGACAAGGAGTTCGACGGCTTTGAGCGCGAGCAGATCAAGCTTTCGCACTTTGTGACGATGACCGAGTATGATCCGACGTTTGACGTCGAGGTCGCCTTCCCCAAGACGTTCCCCGAGAACGTCCTGGCCGACGTTATCGCCGCCAATGGCCTGAAGCAGCTGCACACTGCCGAGACCGAGAAGTACGCCCACGTGACGTTCTTCCTCAACGGTGGCATCGAGGAGCCCAAGGAGGGCGAGGAGCGCGTGCTCGTCGCTTCCCCCAAGGTCGCTACCTACGATCTGCAGCCCGAGATGAGCGCTCCCGAGGTTACCGAGAAGCTCGTCGCCGCCATCAACGAGGATCGCGCTGATTTCTACATCGTGAACTTCGCGAACTGCGACATGGTTGGTCACACCGGTGTTTTCGACGCTGCCGTTAAGGCTGTCGAGGCTGTTGACGATGCCCTGTCCAAGGTTGTCCCGGCGATTCTCGCCAAGGGCGGCTTTGCGTTGATTACCGCCGACCACGGCAACGCCGATCACATGTTTGACGTTGCTTCCGACGGTTCCAAGCATCCGTTTACGGCGCACACCACCAACCGCGTGCCGTTCATCATCGTTGATGAGAAGGCACAGCTCACCGGTATCGAGGACGGTCGTCTTTCCGATATCGCCCCGACTATGCTCACCATGGCTGGTCTGGAGCCTTCCGCCGAGATGACGGGCCGCGTGCTCGCCACCGAGGCCTAAGAGAAAACAAATACCGTTTTCTAGCAAGGGGGTTGTCAACAATCGGACAACCCCCTTTTTGGTATTTCTGCCATTTCCGCCCCGTCCCCGAGTGGCAGGTAGGGGAGAACGGGGGATTGTGGTACAGTACTGGAGTTTGAACTGTTCTATTAAGGAGCTTATCTATGGGTCCGTTCCAGATTCTTCTGTTTGTCGCTTGGGCTGTTTCTGCCGTGGCACTGACGATTCTCGTCCTGATGCATTCCGGTAAGGGCACCGGCGTTTCGGATATGATTGCCAGCTCGCTGTATAACTCCAGCTCTGCCACGGGCGTCATGGAGCAGAACCTCGATCGCCTGACGGTAATTATGGCCGTTGTTTTTGCCGTGTGCGTCGTCCTGTGCATGTTCTTCTTCCCGCAGGGCATCGTGGGCTACTAAGCATCGGCGTATATACGTTTGCAATGGGTCTCGCATGTGCGGGACCCTTTTTGTTTACATATTTGTAACAGAGTCAAAATATCCCCACATACTTCGCCCAACTAAAGAAATTCTCGACCGTTAACCGGAATTAGCCCCAAATCGTGCATAAAATGCGCTACTGTATTGCAATACGTTGGTCCGCTTTGTATAACCAGCCAAAACGGCGGACCGCGTTTGAATGGTTCGATTGGGCTGTCTTGACGTTGCCCGACCGAACTTACTTTGTCCTATCTCATAAGGAGGATGGCATGGCTGATTCTATGTTCCACCAGCCCGTTATGGGTCGTCGCGCCTTTGTCGGCGGTACCCTTGCTGCGAGCTCCATGGCTTTTCTTGCCGCATGCGGCAAGAAGGGCGGCGACGCTTCCGGTTCTGAGTCCGGTTCGACGCTGAACTTCTACATCAACAACCCGGTCTGCATCGACCCCTATAACGTCCAGGAGGACCAGGGCACTCAGGTCGAGTACCAGCTCTTTGATGCTCTGACCTCTTATGACGCCGAGAAGGGCGAGATCGTTCCGCTGGCTTGCGAGTCCTTTGAGGCCAACGACGACGCCACCGAGTTCACCTTCAAGATCAAGAAGGCCAAGTTCCACAACGGTGACGACGTTACCTCCAAGTCCTTCAAGCTCGGTTGGGAGCGTCTGGTCAACACCAAGTCGGCCATCGCTACCGAGTACGGCCCTTCCGAGGTCTCCTATCACCTTTCTATGGTCGAGGGCTATGACGACCTGCTTGCCGGTAACGCTACCGAGCTCAGCGGTGTTACTTGCCCCGACGATGAGACCCTCGTCGTCAAGCTGTCTTCCGCTTACGCCGACTTCCCCTTCGTCGCCTCTCACCCGGCTCTGGCCCCGGTTCCCGAGTGCGCCGAGTCCGATGTCAAGAGCTTCTACCTTGCGCCGGTCGGTAACGGCCCGTTCATGATGGACGGCAAGTGGGAGGATGGTCAGGAGATCAACCTCAAGAAGTTCGACGATTACTATGGCGACAAGGCCAAGATCGATGGCATCCACTTCCAGGTCATCAAGGACATGGAGACTGCTTACAAGGAGTTCCAGGCCGGTAACCTCGATGTCTGCGACGTTCCCGTTGCTCAGATCGATGCCGCCAAGAAGGATCGCGGCGTGTCCAAGGACGGCTACACCATGGGTGACGGCGAGCGCATGCTGCTCGGCGCCGAGCCTTCCACGTACTATCTGACCTGCAACACCACGGCCGAGCCGTTCAACAACGCCGACCTGCGTAGGGGCATCTCCCTGGCCATCAACCGTGAGGCCATCTGCAAGACCATCTTCAAGGGTACCCGTACCCCTGCCGACGGCATTGTTCCTCCGGGCATCGATGGCTACAAGGAGGGCGCATGGGAGTTCTGCGCCTACGATGTCGACAAGGCTAACGAGTACCTCGACAAGGTTGCTCCCGCTGGCGCTAACGGGGATCGTGGCATTAGCGTGACCCTTTCCTACAACCAGGACGGCGGTCACAAGGAGATCATGGAGTCCATCATCGGTGACCTCGCCAAGGTTGGCGTTACCGCTGTCTCCGATACCCCTGAGTGGTCTGCCTTGCTCGAGCAGTACCAGAACTTTAACTATCAGTTCGGTCGTCTGGGTTGGATTGCCGACTACCCGATTATGGACAACTTCCTGTATCCGCTGTTCCACTCTGATTCCCTCGGTGGCGACAACCGCTCCGGTTACAACAACCCCGAGTTCGACGCCAAGGTCGACGAGGCTCGTACTATTGTTGACGACGAGGAGCGCGTCGCTAAGATGCAGGAGGCCGATGCAATGGTCGCTGCCGACTGCCCGGTCATCCCGGTGATGTTCTACACGCACACCATCGTCGGCTCCGATCGCATCAAGCACCTCTATGTCGATCCGCAGAAGCACGCCGAGCTGGGTACCGCTGAGCTCGCCTAAGAGTTTGCAGCTTCCGTGAGGGTCAAGTATTTACGTAGACCTCATGGGAAACATACAGTTCTCCCTAACCTGGGGTAAACTGGCTGATGGTAATTTTGGGATGCCGGTCTGGCGATCGGCATCCCATTTAGGTTAATCCCTAGATAGGGGAGTGGTATGGGTAAGTACATCGTTAAACGTGTGCTTCAGTTCATCCCGGTATTTTTGGGCGTTACGCTGATTCTGTTCGCCCTTCAGAATATCGTGCCGGGAGATCCGATCAAGCTGATCGGTGGAGACAAGGCTCTGTCCCCCGAGGTGGAGCTTCAGCTTCGCGTCCGCTATCACCTGGTCCAGTCGGACGAGGACGGCAACGCGATCCTTGACGAGAACGGCGATCCCGTTCAAACGTCGCTCGTGGACCGTTACTTGTATTACATGAACGGCCTGCTTCATGGCGATCTGGGCAATTCGTATCAGCGCAAGCTGCCGGTTACGGATATCTTTGCCCAGAAGTATCCGTATACGATCAAACTTGCCGCGTGCGCCATCGTGCTCGAGGCAATCATGGGTATCGGTGCGGGTATCATTTCGGCGGTAAAGCGTTATTCCTTCTGGGATATTTTGGTAACGCTCACCACGTCGATCCTCGTTGCGGTCCCGGCCTTCTGGCTCGGTATGTTGCTGCAGCTGTTCTTTGGCGTCATCCTCAAGGACGCCACGGGCGGTGCAATCTCCATGCCGATCTCGGGTGCCGGCGGTTCCAGCTCTCAGTATCAGGATTGGATGCACTATGTGCTTCCGACCATTACGCTGGCTTCGGTTTCGACCGCTTACGCCGCCCGCATTATGCGCTCGCAGCTGCTTGACGTCATGAACCAGGATTACATCCGTACGGCAAAGGCCAAGGGTCTCTCCAATCGCGCGATCATCGTCAAGCATGCGCTTAAGAATGCACTCATCCCCGTCGTTACCTATATTGGTGTCGACTTTGGCGGCATGCTTTCGGGCGCCATCCTGACCGAGACGGTCTTTAACTGGCCCGGTATCGGCTATGAGGTCTATCGCGCCATTAGCATGCGTGACTGGCCCATCGTTATGGGCGGCGTTACGCTCATCGTCGTCGTCGTCATGGTGATCAACCTGCTCGTCGACATTAGCTATGCATTCCTCGACCCGCGCATCCGCCTTGGCGGTCCGTCGGATAAGGCCTAAGGGAGGTACGTCTCATGCAGGAAACTGATTCTCAGTCTCAGGAGCAGGCTACCGCCACCAAGGCCGCATCTGCTCCCGCCAAGTCCCGCACGCTGTGGGGCGACGCTTTTAAGCGTCTTCGTAAGAACAAACTCGCCGTTATCGGTGTCTGTTGGATCATCATCGTCGTTGTGGTTGCCCTGACCGCAGATCTGTGGGCTAAGCCCTGGCTCGGTTCTCCGACGGCTTCCGACTCGACCACCATGGCCGAGACGTCGCTGCTGGCTCCGTGTGCAGAGCACCCGTTTGGCACCGACGCCCTTGGTCGTGACATTCTCGTCCGCGTTATCTACGGTGCGCGCGTTTCGCTGTCTGTCGGAATTATGGCCACCGCGATTTCCACGCTGATCGGTCTGGTCATGGGTGCTCTGGCCGGTTTCTACGGCGGCATCTGGGATACGATCATCATGCGCTGTGCGGACATCTTCCTGGCGTTCCCGTACGTGCTGTTCGTTGTCGCCATGATCGCCGTTATCGGCCGCGGTCTTCAGAACGTCTTTATCGCCATCGGTATTCTCGGCTGGCCTTCGATTGCGCGCGTCTTCCGCTCTGCGATCTTGACCGTCAAGGAAAACGACTATGTTGATGCTGCGCGCGCGATGGGTGCATCTGATGCTCGTATCGTCGTGCGTCACATCTTCCCGAACTCCGTCGCCTCCATCGTGGTCTACGCGACCATGAACATTGGTGGCGCCATCCTGACCGAGTCAGCTCTGTCCTTCCTCGGCATGGGCGTTATTCCGCCTACGCCTTCGTGGGGCTCCATGATTCAGGACGGTCAGCAGTATCTGCTGACTGCTCCCTGGATGATGATCATGCCCGGTCTGGCAATTCTCTCGACGGTGCTCGCCTTCACCCTGCTGGGTGACGGTCTGCGCGACGCCCTCGACGTCAAGATGAAGGACGCATAAGGATGAAGAAGAACAAGAACTATGTGGACCTGAAGGACCAGCCGGTTCCCGAGGGCCAGCATCTGCTCGAGGTCGATGACCTTAAGATGTATTTCCATACCGAGGATGGTGTCGTTCGCGCTGTCGACGGTGTGTCCTACACGCTCGATCGCGGCGAGACCCTGGGTGTCGTCGGTGAGTCCGGCTCCGGTAAGTCCGTGACCGCCATGACCATCATGGGTCTTATCTCGATGCCTCCGGGAAAGATCGAGGGCGGCGACGTTCGCTATCGCGGTCGTTCTATCCTCGAGATGACCGAGGAAGAGATGCAGCACATTCGCGGAAACGACATCGCGATGATCTTCCAGGATCCTATGACCTCCTTGAACCCGGTCTATAAGATCGGCAAGCAGGTGGGCGAGGGCCTTCGTCTGCACCGTGGCTACTCCAAGCAGGAGGCGCTCAAGCGCGCTACCGAGCTTTTGGACCTCGTGGGTATCCCCGAGCCCGAGAAGCGCGTCAATGAGTATCCGCACCAGTTCTCCGGCGGTATGCGTCAGCGCGTCATGATTGCCATGGCTCTTGCCTGCGATCCCGATATTTTGATTGCCGACGAGCCCACGACTGCCCTGGACGTTACCATTCAGGC